>CACXCH010000128.1 GCA_902766085.1 uncultured Eubacteriales bacterium | reverse complement strand
TTTTCTTGGGTTTGATTTTGTATTCCATCTAATAAAAATTCTTTCTTTTGAGTTTTAATATAATCTTCTTTCTCTTGATTTTCCTTACTTTCTTGATATGAATATCCTGTCATTTTATACAACCTCCTAATTGATTCGTATTTATCATAGCCTTCCACTTCTTGCATATATTCCAATATTTTGCCACCTTCACAGCAATGACTAAAGGAATGATAACTATTGGTGTCAGTATATACCATAAAGTGATCCATTTTTCCACATTGTGGGCAAGGATTTACACTAAATGTATTTTGTCCTACATCTGTAATCTTTCCACCATTATTTGCTTGTATGTAATCTAGTAAGTTTATTTGGTCTTGTAAGAATTGTAAATTTTCCATTTTATAATAATCTCTCCTTTTAATAAATTTCTCTAAAATGAGGGGGTAATAGGTTGGTAATAGAGGGGTAATAAGTTGGTAGGAAGGGGGTAATAAGTTGGCTGGCTTTTTGAAAACCTTATGTATCAACACTTGCAAAGCATAAAATCTCCTAAATATATTAACAATATATAACTATGCAAAATGCAAATCTAACAATTTGCCTTTGCTATAAAAACCAAAATCATTCTCCTCATTAGATAATATCCTTAATTGTTTATTTTTCTGCTGTATCAGGAATCCCCCTCAGCACGTCCGCTCTTTCTTATGTTTTCCATTTCAATTTTTGTTAAAGCATTCATTTCAGCCCTCTCAATTTTATCTTGATGTTTTTCTTTTTTGTTCCTAAGTATATCAAGACCTAATAATTCCTCTTTCCAACTAATTATAATGTCCATGCTTAACCATTCTTCAAATGTACAATTCAAAAAATCTGGTGAAGAATAATTGTAATCAAATTCATTTATTGATTTAAGGTCTCTTTCGAAAGGTATTTTTATATTCTTAAGTACTTGTCCATTTGCTTTATCTATTCTTGGTAAGGTTCTACAATAATTGTAAATTTCCTTAACCTTGATTTTATTTTCTCTAATACTATTTGCATTTCTCCAACTATTGCTAAGAATAACCTTATAAATAAGGTATTGGTGCGGATTTTTCTTAGCATTGCTATTAAATACAGACAATGGAATATATCTAAAAAAAGCACTTTTTCTACTGCATAATTCCTTATAAATAGCATCATTTAACTCAAAATATATTTGTCCATTTTCAACATTTTCAGAACACTTGCATAAATCTGCTGTAATATATTTGCCATTAGTATTTTGATATGTTATATGTGTTTTGTTTAAAACCTTTAAATCACAATTTGTTTTTTCTCTAAGTCCCTTTATATCAGTTTGTGAAATCATTTCAGAATATTCTGTTAATTTAAGTACAGTTGAGGGTTTAGTAAAACCTTGTTCAGTAAGTCTAATTATTAGGCATTCTAATAATTTACCTGCAGTTTCATTAACCTTGCCATTGCTGTATAAGCTTTTACTTAAATATGGTTTTAGTTCTGTGTAGTTCCTAATAATTAGTTGAAATTGTGTAGTTGTATTCTCAAACGATACATGTGTATTGCCGAATTTCATCAATTTGCTTTGGAGATAAAAGACAGCAAATAGTATTGTCTATAATTTGACTTTGTTTGTATGGTCTATATTTAGTCAGATCAATTTGGTCTTCCTGCATTTGCTGTCACCTCCTTTAATTTGATTTTGACTTAATCAGCGAAGAAACATAAGTTTATCATCGTCATGTGCTACGAATATTTCATCGCATGAAATATTTAGAATATTAGTTAAATCTTCTTGTTTTGCCTCATATACCATAAGCAAAAGCCAATTTGTGCCAAACCAATTTAGGTCTGTTTTAAATTCATAATTATTATGATTTTCAATCATAACAATTATATTATCTAAAATGGTACAAAGAAATTTATTAATTCTTATATTAGTGTCAAATTGTTCTTCCAAAGGTTTAACTTTAATTTCATCCATTTCTTTTACCAAACCAGCAATACAACATCTAATTAATCCCAAACGTCCTTCATACAAATGGTAATATTTAGGTTTATAAAACATAGTACTGTATAATTTTTCTACAATTTCACTATTAATTGGATTTATATTTTCCAAAACATCATCAGTTGAATATGTAATAAATTTAGACTCTTCAAAACTTTTATTAACATTAAATGTTAATAATTTTATTACCATGAGTAAATTCAGTACATTTATTCCACTAATGTCTTCCTTTAAATTATTGCTTTTTCTTTTTGATTTTTTCTTACCTTTTGCCATTTTTCATCCTCTTTCTTTTTTATATATTGCACTATTACACAAAATTGTATATACTAAATATAGTGTAATAGTGCTATAAACATTATTCACTTTACTACTGTATCATACTAAAATAGCGTGACACAGTAACTTTGCATAGGTCAATTTCTGTTCGTAAAGTTTCCAATTTTTCTTACAGAAGTTGTCCTTATTTTTTTTGTTTATCTATTTCTCCATCAACCTCTTCAAAAATAAATCTACTCGTCTTGTCATCTACTAAGACTTCATATAGAAAGTCTTTTTCAACTAATTTTTCTCTGCACATAGATATGCAAATATTTGTTACAACAGTTTGAATAACTAATAAATAGTTTTTTTCATTATATATATCTTCAAAATCAACAAAACCTTCTATTTTTGCAAAATCAGATAATGCGTTAAATATGTTTCCTACTATAAAGAAAATTTTCAAACATAATTCACCCTCTAAGGAAAAATCTTTTTTTTCTTCGGCATTTTTCATTATATATAATAATTGTACTAAGCATTTGCATAATGAAATTTTAATATCATGGAAAAAATGAATATCATTTAATTTCTCATATACCTTTATTGAAGTATCTAAGTCAACCATATTATATCCAGTGCATTCGCCAATACTTAATTTTTCAGCTTTTGACATTATCATTCCAAAATTATTTATAAGAAAAAACATTATTACAGATGTAATTCTTATTTTTATTTCTTCTATATCTTCTCTTGTTATTTGAATGGACTCTTTTTTATCAGGCTTTGTCCTTTTTGCTTTAAATTTATTTTTTTTATTCTTTTTCATTTTTCATACCTCCATAATACTTTTATACAAGCGACTTCATGTAATCTAATGTCATTTCTTTAAGATTATCTACTTCTTCTTTGACTATATTATAATCTACTGAAATCTCATTTAAAAAATCTTCTTCTACCACTCCTTCTACAAGCATGTATGCTGATATATCTGCAGTTAGCAATGCAAACATTTCATCGATTGGTTCAAAAGAGTATATTTCTTTGTTATTTTCTAAAAGAACGCTTTTATAATTTCTTAAAGTGCTTAATATTCTTGATAATACCATATTAATAGAAAAAGCTAATGACGTTGCTAATTCTACGTTATTATTATTTATATTTTCTTTTATTATATCTAGTAATTTTTTTAGGCATTTATAAAAATCTTTTCTTTTATTAGTAAAAAATTTCGTACTTTCTAGTTGTTCATATAAAACTATTACTTCGTCTATAGATGCATCAAAATTTTTTATATTATGAAAAAGATATATATTATCATCCATTAAGATACAAATATTAGTAGTTAAAATATATTTAATAATAGTTATTCCAATTGCGAATTGTTCTCTTAATTCATCTTTGATGTCATTTAATTTTTTTGCCACCTCAATTTTTTCTTTTAGGTTCTTGCCTTTTTCAATATTATGTATTATTTTTCCATATTTTGAAGATAATACTTCGTTTCTGTTTCCTTTAAATTTGTTCTTATTTTTCTTTTTTGACATTTTATTTACCTCCTAATTTTAATTTTCCAATTTTTTTAATTCTTCGTCTGTAATTAATTTTTCTTTTTTCATATTGTTGTATAACTTATCAGCTAATACCTTATATAGTTTTTCATTTTGCAAGTCACATCTATTTGTTATTCTGTTAAATGTCTGTAATGTATGACTTAATGTATTGTTAATTTTTGATATTAATT
>CACXCH010000127.1 GCA_902766085.1 uncultured Eubacteriales bacterium | reverse complement strand
TTTTCTTTGTAAAGAGTTTTTTCTTCTATGGCAGCATTATTCGTTTTCTCATCTTCGTTGTAAATTGGGTCTGTATTTGTATTTTCTTCGTCCTCGTCTGTCATGTCGTAATTTGAGTCATCTCTGTTTTCGTTTTTAGCATCTGAATTGACCATTAGACCATTTATCATTTTTATTTCAATATTTTTATTTCTTTCGATTCTTTTTATTGCTTGTTCTTTAATGTCTGCAATTACTTCTCTTCTTAGTTCATTTAATTCTGAAATTTTGGGAACAAATACATTATCGTCCATATCTACAAAAATTTTTTCAAATTCAAATATTTCATTTTGAGTTTTGGTTAGTTGTTCTTTAATTCTCTTTTCTGTGATTGGTGATGAAATTGCCTCTACTGGTACTATATTTGAGCTTTTTTTAGAAGACATAGAAAAATATACTCCATAGCTTGTATCTTCTGAAGTTGCCTCTAATTCAATTGGTTCATTTTTTCTTACTTTAATATAAGCTATAAGTGGAATTTTGATGTTTTCCTTATTACAAATGTTGTTGATTTCTTCTTTTTCTATTTTGTCAGATAATTTATATACTTTATCTCCTAAATTGATATTTCCTTTCATTCTTCCAATTGTAACAACATTATTTGGTAGTGCTTCTTGAATATTTTTTCCTTTTTTCATTAATTCTGAGATTGTATATTTATGTTCCTCTTTTTGAAATGAAATCCTGTCTCCAATATGTAGTTTTTCATTTGTTTTAAAAGTTACTAGTCCTTTTTTTGAGTCAATGTTTGATACATTTCCTATATAAAGTCCCATGTTATTAGGTTTTTCCTGATAAACATAGTCTAAGTTTGCTGATGATTTTAAATTACCTGTTGAAAATCCACCCCTGTTAAAAACCTGCATTAATTCTTTTATATCGTTTTCATCAACCTTATAATTTTCTTTATCATTTATAGCTAAGTCAATATATTTTCTATAAATTCTTGTTGTAGTTGCAACATATTCAGGGGTTTTCATTCTTCCTTCTATCTTAAAACATTTTACTCCTGCATTTATTAAATCAGGGATATACTCTAGTGAGCATAAGTCTCTAGTGCTTAACAAGTATCCGTTGTCTATTTTTTTATCATTTTCATATAGTTCATAAGGCAATCTACAAGGTTGAGCACATTTTCCTCTGTTGCCAGATCTAGCTCCAATGCTACTTGATAATAAACATTGTCCTGAATATGAAATACATATTGCTCCATGTATAAAAGTTTCAATTTCAATATTAGAGTTTTTACAAATATATCTTATTTCATCAAGGCTTAGTTCCCTAGATAGTACCACTCTTTTGAATCCCATTTTTTCGCATTGCAATGCACCATATAAATTATGCATAGTCATTTGCGTGCTTGCATGAACATGTAGCCCTGGAAAATTATTAATAATAAATTTAGCTAGGCCCAAATCTTGTACAATAACGGCATCTGCACCATATTTGTAGATTTTCTTAGTTAGCTCAATTGCATCATTAAATTCCTCGTCCTTAATTAATGTATTAAGAGTAAAATCAACTTTAACATTTCTTAGTTTAGCGTATTGAATAGCCTCTTTCAAATTTTCATCATTAAAATTTGTTGCATTTTCCCTTGCATTAAATAGCTGTCCTCCAAAATAAACACTATTAGCACCATTTTGTACTGCTGCTTTTAGGCAATCAAAGTCTCCCACAGGAGAAAGTAGCTCAACCATTTTTTATATTCCTTTCTGTAAAACTTAATTATTTATCATAAAAATTGTATTTTGCAATTTGTTTTAATCGTTATTGTAGTCTTCCTAATTTGTCGCTTTGCTATATTTTTGTCCTTTAAATTATATGATTTTAGAAAATTTTTTGTTTAAACTCTTTCGAAATTATTGTAACACATTTTTGATAATTTTCATACTATATTATAAGAATTTAATACCACTCTTGTTAAATGTTAATAAAGAAATGAAATGCTGATAATTACCATATTTTCTAGGAGGAATAAATTATGAATTGTTTTTGGAATAATAACTGCTGTTGCAATAACAATGATAATAATGACAATAATAATAATGGATTAGATAATATTCTTGATGGAATATTTGATAATAATAATACTGAAATTCTTTTATTTCTATTAATTTTTCTATTGTTGTTTACTACTTTTGGTAGGAACTCAAATATTTAATTACATAAAAAAGGATATAATTATATCATACCAAAAAAAATAAAAGTAAACACACTTGCCTGTGTTTACTTTTTATTGAAATCTTTAATATTATATTAGTGCTTTTTTTATTTTCCCTTTTTACGTAATATTACGTAGCATTTTTTAGTGTTATCTTTTTACGTGGTATTATGTATGATTCTTTATGCATTGTACTTTTTATGTAGTAATATCTACATTTTACCTTTTTAGCTATTTCGTTGCTGCTACTTTTTTATCAGCCTTTACTTCTTCTTGAGGGTAAACGCTGATTTTCTTTTTATCTCTGCCTATTCTTTCAACTTTCATTATTCCTGTAACTTTAGCATATAATGTATCGTCGCTTCCGATTCCAACATTTGTTCCTGGATGCATTTTTGTGCCTCTTTGTCTGAAAAGAATATTGCCAGCTTGAACTAATTGTCCATCAGCTCTTTTTATTCCGAGTCTCTTGCTCTCACTATCTCTACCATTATCGGTACTACCTTGACCTTTATGATGTGCCATTTAAGTTTCACCTCTCTTTTTCAAAAATTTTATTTAAATTAATTATTCAGCTTTGATTGATTTTATTTCAACCTTTGTATATGGTTGTCTGTGTCCTTGAGTACGTCTGTAATTTTTCTTTGCCTTGTATTTGTATACTAAAATCTTTTTACCTTTGCCTTGTGAAATTACAGTTCCTTCAACCTTTGCTCCTTTAACATAAGGTGTTCCAATTTTAACATCCTTTTCATCAGAAACTAAAACAACTTTGTCAAAAGAAACTTTGTCTCCTTCATTAGCGTCTAGTTTTTCAAAGAATATTGTATCACCTTCTGATACTTTGTATTGTCTTCCACAGCTCTCAATTATTGCGTACATTATTGAGTTTCCTCCTTTTTCTCATACTCGCTAAGCATAAATACAAGGTACTTATATTTTTCAATAAGATTTATTTACCCGACCTAGGCGGTTTACATTTTTAAATTATACAACATTTAGTCTACTAAAGTCAACACTTTTACTGAAAAAACTTGCAACCTCGGTTACTAGTTAATAATTTTATTTAGATAATTTAATAATCTGATCCATTATGTAATCTGTTGCATTTTCTATCCAATTAGGGTCATCTGTTTTAAATTTTGAAACATCTATTGGCTCTCCATAGTTAAATATTACCCTTCTAAATGGCTTAAAGTTTCCTTTTATTCCAACTGGTATAACCTTTACTTTTGCTTTATATGCCATATATGCTGCTCCGTTTTTTAAATCAGTGTGTTTCTTTAGTCCATCTATGGTTCCTTCTGGAAAAATACCTAATGCCTCTTTATTTTTCAATGTTTTAAAACATAATTTTACTGATTTTAAGTCTCCTTCTCCTCTTTTTACTGGAATAATGTCAAATATGTGAGCCCAATGATGAAGCACTGGGTTTGTAAACAATTCACTTTTTGCAACAAATCTAACCTTTCGTTTGTTTTGCATTACAATTCCTGTTGCATCCATATAGCTTATATGGTTTGCACAAACTATTACTCCTTCATCTTTGTTTGAGTATAAGTTTTTCTTATTAATATTTTTAGGAATAAATACGATTTTATAAAGTATTACAAAAATAAATTTAAGAACATTTCTTGCTATAATTTTTAATGGTGTTTCTTTCCACATATTATAGCTGTCTTCAATCATATCATATTTATGTTTTTCCTTTTTTATTATCTTAGAAATTATTTTTACTGTTTGTTTAATATTTGTTTTGCTTGAGTCAACATATATGGCATCTTCTGCCTTTTTTAGTGGAGCAACAGTTGAATGTAAATCATTATAGTCTCTTTCTTCTATGTTTTTTCTAACATCTTCTTCTGATATATCAATGTTTTGCTCTTTGTTTTGCTTTACTCTCCTTTTTACTCTTTCATCTATAGATGCATCTAGGTAAATTTTTACATTTGCATTTGGAAATACATTTGTTCCAATATCCCTGCCTTCTAGAATTGAGTCCTTTCCCTGTGCCATTTTTCTTTGTAAATTCACAAGTGATACTCTAACTTCTGGAATATGTGAAACAGTAGAAACGTTTTCATTTACTCTTTTTGTTCTTATTTCTTTTGTAACATCTTTTCCATCAAGAAAAAATTTCTTGTCATTTATTTCGATTTTAGTGTCTTCAAGTACTTGTTTGATTTTTTCAATGTTGTTAAAGTCAATATTTTCGTTTAGTAATTTTAGTGTAATGCATCTATATGTTGCCCCTGTGTCTAAATATAATAAATTAAATTTTTTTGCAAGGATAGATGTGATTGTTCCTTTCCCTGCTCCAGATGGTCCATCAATTGCTACAATAAATGACATAATTTTCTCCATTTCTTGTTAACACTTTATTAACATTTTTTCGCTTTTGTTTTTTGTACAATAATCTAGCACAATATTTTTTTATTATTTTCTAGTTTTACTAGCTATAGCTTATGTGTTGTTAATCAACCTTTATTTTCTTTGCCACTATTTTCATCTCTACAACATTCATTGATGTTTGTCTTTCAATTTCCTTTATGCATCTTTCTTTAAATGCCTTCATTTCTGTTAAGATATTTATTCCAAATTTTACTTCAACTTCAACATATATTGATGGTCCAATATCGCTCTTGTTTACTCTTACTCTTAATATCTTTGAAATTGATGATGTTTTTGTTGCTAAATACTCTATAATTTCTTTGAATACTGAATCTGAAATTGTGAATTTTCCTATGTAACTAAATGTTGGTCTTATAATAGATTTTTCCTCTATGTATGGACGATTATCACTACTTGTTTGAAATATTTGCAATGGGTCTAATAAAAAACCTGAAAAATCCTTCTTTATTTCAAAAGTTGGCACTGGAATAACGTGTTTTCCCTCAGTCGTTCTTATTCTTTTTGCATCTTCAATCTCATCTTCTGTTGCAACATCTGTGATATAAATTGTTTTTGTTATTTCTGGAAGTTCAAGATTCTTAGCAATCTCTTTTACCATATTATCAGATGTTCCAAGTATCAAAATTGAATCAGGCTTTACTTTTTTTAATTCTTTTACCATATTTGTTCTTTGTGGCTCCTCAATAAATAAAGCCTTTCTAACCGTTTCAATCTTGGTATCTGCTTTTTTGGCTGAACTACCATAAACAATGTCACTTTTATTAACCAACAGCCCATCATCAATTATATATGAAATTTTATAGTCGCTTGCTACCTTTTGAGCACGGAAGCTTTTTCCTGTCCCTGAAGGTCCAACAAAAGCATATACTTTAACATTTTCTATCATATTGGCCTCTAATAATCAATAATATTTTTTGTTTTCTAATATTACACGTCTTTTTATAAAAAGCTTTCTATTCTTAAGTTGTCTTTTTATTTTATGTTTTCTAATTTTAAAGTTGTGTGTTTCATTTTATATACTGTGTTTTTTATAATTACTTTTTTATTTTATGTCTTCTATTTTTACATTTCTTGTATGCTCGATTTTATCCCAAGATGTATCCTGTTTAAATAAGCATTTTAAGTTTATTAATAGCCAACTTCCTAGGAATAATGGATACATAATCAAGCCTTTCCACATTTTTTTTATGGGTCTTTTATCCATTATCATAATTAAAATTCCCGACAATATTGGCAAGAAAAATGTTGGCAATACATATCTTAAAATATTTATAACATAATCTGCTGTCGTCATTCCTTTTGATAAATATTGAATCGAGTTGATTACTAAAAGTAAAATGGAAATTATAAACATTGGTATGCTTCCCATCATATATAATAATCCATCAAAATTTACTAATGTTTTTCTCTCTCGTGACGATCTTGCAAGTGGAACAGTGTATTCTACAAGGCACTGTATGTGTCCAACAGTCCATCTAGAACGTTGTTTCCATGATGGTTTAAAGTCTACAGGTTCCTCGTCATAGCATATTGCATCTTTAGCCCATCCTATTTTTCTTCCTTCGATAATATTTTTTAAAGAAAACTCGATATCCTCAGTTAGAGTATTTGTATCCCAGCCTTTATCTTTTATTACGTCAAATTTTACCATAAATCCTGTTCCATTCATCAATGGGGAAAGTCCAGCATTGTACCTTGCTAAATGGTAGAATCTGTTCATTGTCCAATAAAATATTGCATATCCTGCGGAAATCCAGCTGTCTGTTGGGTTCTTAATGTCTCTATAACCTTGTACTACCTCTTCTCCTTGACACAAGTGTTTATTCATTACTTTTAAAAACTCTTTGTCAACAATATTGTCTGAATCAAATACACAAAATGCATCATAAGGTATTGTATCTTGCTTTATTATTGTTGATAAATACTCTTGCAAAGCATATCCTTTGGTTCTTTTTGATTTGTCCTCAGTCGTTCTAACATAAACTTTTGCGCCATTCTCTTCTGCAATTTTTGCAGTATTGTCAGTACAATTATCAGCAATTACAACAATATCAACAAGTTCTTTAGGATAATCTTGTTCTTTTAAACTATTTATTAAATTTCCTATTACCTGTTCTTCATCGTGAGCAGGTAATATAATTAAAAATTTATGATTTTTATCTACAACAAGTGGCTTTTCTTTGAGCTTTACAAATGTAAACAAACTTACTATTAATTCATATAAATAATATATAGTAATAATCCAAATGATTGCTTGTTGTAGGAAATATAAAAATTGCATTTTTATGATTCCTCTCTAAATCAATTAAAATTTTGCTCTATTTTTTCATTTTTTGTAATGTTTCATATTTGATGTGGCTTCTTCCACTGCTTCTATCTTTAAACACTCTTTATGTTATGTTTAATTTTCTATTATTATGTCTATTTTTCTGTTATTTCGAGATCTCTCATATTTAAGTCTATTTTTCCTTGATTGTCAATATTCGTAACTTTAACTTTTACTTCATCGCCAACGCTAAGAACATCTTCTACTTTTTCAACTCTCTTGTTCGATATTTTTGAAATGTGTAATAATCCTTCTTTTCCACCACCTAAGTCAATAAATGCTCCAAATGGCATAATTTTTGCAACAACTCCATCATAGATTTTACCTACTTCAATTTCTCTTGTAATGTCTTCGATAATTTTAAGTGCTTTTTTTGCATTTTCAATGTCCTGGCTATATATGAAAACATTTCCATTTTCTTCAATATCAATTTTAACTCCAGTTTCATCTATAATCTTGTTAATTGTTTTTCCTCCAGCTCCAATAACATCTTTAATTTTGTCAACATCAATTTTTGTTGTAATAATTTTAGGTGCGTATTTTGAAACCTCTTTTCTTGGTTCTGGGATAGTTTTTAGTATTACATTATCAATTATATAATCTCTTGCTATTTTTGTTCTTTCAAAAGCTTCTTTAATAATATCATAAGTTAGTCCATCAATCTTTATATCAACCTGAATGGCTGTTATTCCATCTTTAGTTCCACCAACTTTAAAATCCATATCACCAAAGAAATCTTCTATGTCTTGAATATCTGTTAAAACAATATGCTTGCTTGGGTCATTAGGATCTGTAATTAATCCTGATGAAATTCCTGCTACTGGCTTTTTAATTGGAACGCCAGCATCCATTAATGCAAGTGTACTACCACAAATACTTGCTTGAGATGTTGAGCCATTTGATTCTAATACTTCAGATACACATCTAATTGTATAAGGAAATTCTTCTTCTGATGGTATTACAGGCTCTAATGCTCTTTCAGCTAAAGCTCCGTGTCCAATCTCTCTTCTTCCAGGTCCCTTTGATGGTTTTGCTTCACCAACACTATATCCTGGGAAGTTGTATTGGTGCATATATCTCTTTGATGTTTCCTCATCAATTCCGTCTAATAATTGCTCATCTTCCTTTGTTCCAAGTGTTGCGATTGTTAGAACTTGAGTTTGTCCTCTTGAAAATAGTCCACTTCCATGAACTCTTGGTAGTAAGTGAACCTCTGCAGACAATGGTCTAATTTCGTCAATAGCTCTTCCATCTGGTCTTTTATGTTCTGTTAAAATCATTTTTCTAACACACTTTTTCTCTAAATCATGAATTGATTGAGAAATATCAAATGCGTGCTCCTCTTCAGCGTTTTCACCATACATCTCAATTGCTAGTTCTTTAATTTTTTCTGATACCTTATCAACATTATCGTTTCTTATTTCCTTGTCTGTACTTTGTACAGCTTGATACATTTCATCTTCAAGTCTTTTACAAACTTCATCATAGAATTCTGGTGTTATTGAAAATGATTTATATTCAAATTTTGGCTTTCCAATTTCTGCCTTAATATTCGAAATAAATTTGCATATTTTTTTGATTTCTACGTGTGCTTCTTTGATTGCTTCAAGCATTGTGTCATTAGGAATTTCATCTGCTCCAGCTTCAATCATTGTAATCTTATCTTCTGTTCCTGCGACTGTTAATCTAAGTCTACTCTTTTTATTTTGTTCAGAATTTGGATTAATTATTATTTGATTATCAACATATCCAACTTGAACTGCTGATGTTGGTCCTCCCCAAGGAATATCAGATATTGAAAGAGCTGCTGATGTTCCAATATTTGCACAAACTTCTGGCGAGCAATCATAGTCGACTGAAAGTACAGTGTTTGTTACACAAACATCATTTCTAAAATCGCTTGGAAATAAAGGTCTAATTGGTCTATCAATCGCTCTTGATACAAGTATTGCCTTATCTGATGGCTTTCCTTCTCTCCTGTTAAAGCTTCCTGGAATTTTTCCAACTGCATATAATTTTTCTTCATAGTTTACAGATAATGGAAAAAAGTCAACTCCATCTTGTGGCTCTTTTGATGCAGCAACATTTGACATTACTACTGTATCACCATATCTTACCGTTACACTTCCATTTGCTTGATTAGCAAATTTTCCTGTTTCAATTGTTAGCTTTCTACCTGCTAACTCTGTTTCATATACTTTAAACATATTACCTCCTAAATGCATAACCGATTTAGAAGTAACCTCTATAATATATTACTTTATAGATTACTAATACATTATACAAGCTACTTAATTAAATCAATTATGCAAAATTTTACGATTATATTCTACTATATTTTTATATGTTTTGCAAGATGTTACTAAAAAATATGAATAGTTGCTAAATATAGTTTCAATTAGTTTCAATTCATTGATTTATAGATTAAAAAAAGCTTTCTTTTTTTAATTCATATACCTTGCTAATATTAGCTACTAAACTTAAATATAAAAAAAATCGTTCAAAACAAAAGGAATAGTCAATTTATAAAGACTATTCCTTTTGTTGATATTATTGAGTTAGGATATCTGGTGCCTCGAACTGGAGTCGGACCAGTGACACAGGGATTTTCAGTCCCCTGCTCTACCACCTGAGCTATCGAGGCATATTTTTAATTTTTTAGCATCTTTTATACTCTTGCTTTGTAAAATTAACATTTTCAATCTAGTTAATGGTATAAAGTACTTTTTCAATTTAATTATAAGAATTAAATTATTATTATAAATAAAAAAATGGCGACCTGGATCGGGCTCGAACCGACGACCTCTAGCGTGACAGGCTAGCGTTCTAAACCAGCTGAACTACCAGGC
>CACXCH010000126.1 GCA_902766085.1 uncultured Eubacteriales bacterium | reverse complement strand
TCGCTATAGGGCTCGAACCTATGACCCCCTGCTTGTAAGGCAGGTGCTCTAGCCAACTGAGCTAAGCGACCATTTATTGTGTTGACTCCCTTAGTATACTAAATTATTTTAAGATTGTCAACACTTATTTTGATTTTTTTTTATTTTTTCATTTTAAAATTTATTTAAGTATTTCTATTGCCTTTTGTAGTTGAGTATCATTTTCCGTATCAAGTTTTCCAGTAAATGTATAATTATCAACAACTACATCAGGTGTAATTCCGATTTTGTTTATTTCATTATGATTTGGTGTGTAATATTTTTCTGTAGTGAGCTTTAATCCGCTTCCATCTGAAAATTGTAATACTGATTGTATTACTCCTTTTCCATAGGTTTTCGTTCCTACAATTGTTGCTTTTTCTACATCATCTTGTAATATTCCAGCAAATATTTCAGACGCACTTGCACTATTTTCATTTACAAGTAGTACCACATTCATATCTATTGTTTTTGCTTCTTTTGATTTTGTTGTAGTTTCATTTGATTTGCTATCTGCTTCTATTAATAATGTTTGCCCTTTGTCAGTAAATAAGTCTCCTATTTTTGTTGCTTCTTGGACAACTCCACCACCATTATTTCTAACATCAACTATTAGTGAAGTTATTCCTGCTTTCTTTAGATTTTCATACTGCTCTTTGAATTGTTCATATACATTTCCTTCAAAGCTTTGAATATAAATATATCCTATATTATTGTCTAAAACTTGTGAACTAACATTAACTACTTCAACTTTTCTTCTTGTAATTTCATAGTCTTTTTCTTCATCGTTTCTCTTAATTGTTAATTTTACTTTTGTGCCTTCCTCGCCTTTGATTTTTTTTGAAATAGTGTCAAAGTCATTTCCTGTTACCTCTTCTCCATTTACCTTAACAATATAATCTCCTTCTTTTAATCCAGCTTCTTCTGCTGGCGTGTTTTGAATTACGGAATAAATCTTAATAAGATTTGTGCTTGTATCAACAGTCATATATACCCCTATTCCATAATAGTTTCCTTCTGTAGTTTCCAATAGTTCTTGCATCTCTTCTGCTGTATAGTATTCTGAATATATATCCCCTAGTCCTGCCACGTAGCCTTTTATAGCATATTCTTTTAGTTCATTTTCGTCTACATCATTTTCTATATATGATTGTTCAATTTGTGATTTTATTAATTGTAACTTTCTATTTAAAGTACTATATTCATTGTTACTTGTTGTTGTTTTTATATAACCATTAGAATATAAAACTAAACACGTAATAATTAGTGTAGCAAGTGCAGTTACACATATCGTAAAAATAATGTTTGTAATTTGGTTTGATTTTGATTTTTTCATTTTCTTTCCTTCCTTGATTATTCATTTGATAAATATTTTTTAGGATCTACTGCAACCCCATTTTCTCTAACTTCAAAATGAACGTGTGGTCCTGTAGAGTTTCCCGTTGATCCAAGTTCCATAATAATATCGCCTTTTTTTACAACATCACCCACATTTTTCAAGAGTTTATTTCCGTGCCCGTAAAGAGTAATTATTTTTACGCCATTTGAGTCTGTTCCGTGATCTATCATTACCATATTTCCATATCCACCATCATTATAATTTGAGTATATTATTACTCCATCAGCTGCAGCATAAATTGGATCTCCTACCTGTACTCCTCCACCAATATCAATTCCTTTGTGTAGTTTCATAATTCCATATATTGGATGAAGTCTCGTTCCAAATGGTGATGTTATATATGCTGTTGAAATTGTAGGCCATTGCATTATTCCTCCAGAATATTGCAATTCATAAGTTGTAGAACTTATTTGATACTGTATTAAACTATTAATTTCTTCTTGTTGTTTTTTATATGCGTCAATTTGAGCTAGTAGTTCTTTTTGGCTATCATCTAGGCTTGCTTTTTCGTTTTCAAGTATAACTTTAGTATTTGTTA
This sequence comes from uncultured Eubacteriales bacterium, assembly GCA_902766085.1. Lineage (GTDB taxonomy): Bacteria > Bacillota > Clostridia > TANB77 > CAG-508 > CAG-793. The sequence goes on along the minus strand of CACXCH010000126.1, from coordinate 6,932 downwards.
AAATAATAGTTTGACTTTCTGCATCATCTTTCATTAGTTTTAATTGTTCTTTTTTATCCCTTAAGTCATTTGTGTTTTTTTCTATTTTCTGTTTTTCTTCATATAATTCTTTAATTTCTTTTGTATCATAACTAATAATACTATCAATTACATAATAGTTTGAAATCATTTCAAAAACACTTTTTGATCCTAAAATTACTTCTAAGTATCTAGTATTGCCTTTTTTATATAAGGCTACAAGCCTTTTTTTTAAGGCATCATATCTTTTGTCATACTTTTCTTGTGCAGTTTCTAGTTCAGCCTCGGATTTATCTACCTCAGCTTTTAGAGCATTATATTTTGTGTTAACTTCATTAAGTTTTTTACTATATTCAGAAATCTGGTCTTCTATTTTTTGTATATTAAGCATTTTTGTTGATAGTTCATCTTCTACATAAGTTAACTCGTCATTGGCCTGTGATAGTTGCTCATTTACCTGTTCTTGCTGCTCTTTAAGAGTCATTGGAGTAACGCTATTAGATTCACTTGTATTGTTTTCGTTTGTATCATTCTCTTCGGCAAATGAATAGAAAGAAAGACTAAAACTAACAATAAAAATCAACATAATGCTTGTTATGATTTGTAGTATCCTTTTGTTATACATCTTAGCCTCTCTTTCAAAATAATCTATTTAAATATATTTAGTTACATTCCTAAATATGATGCAGGATTAACATAGGTTCCATTTATTAATACACTAAAGTGTAAATGATTTCCTGTTGAATTGCCAGTTGAACCAACTTTAGCAATAACTTGCCCTCTTGAAACAGTTTGTCCAACTGAGCAGCACAATGAACTTGCATGTCCGTATAATGTAACAACTCCTCCTCCGTGATTAATCATAACGCAGTTTCCATATCCGCTAGCGTATGAAGCTAAAATAACAACTCCACTTTCTGCGGCAAGAATATCTGAGCCATAAGGTGCAGCCATATCAATTCCTTTATGATTAGTAGAGCCAATCCCATTTGTTTCAGCAGCACTTCTATATCCAAAGTAATTTGAAATACGTGTATATGATGGGCAAGGCCACGTAAATTGTCCTCCTGTGTATACTTTTGCAGAATTGTTTTTTGATTTGTTTGTATTTTTTGCTGCAGCCTTTGCAATAGCACTTAGTTGATTATTTACTTTTCTAATTTGTTCATTATAGCTATCTATTTCTTGTTGTGTTTTTTGTTCTTCAGCTGATAACTTGCTAACTTTCTCTTGTTTTTCAATTTTCTTCGCATTTAATGAAGCTTGCTCTGAGTCAAGTTCAGTTTTCTTAGAAGCAACTTCCGTTTTATTACTCTCAAGTTCTTTTTTCTTATTTTCAAGGTTAACTTTTTCCTCTTTAATTGTATCAATTAAATTTGTATCAGCCTTAGCAATATCTTCAACTGCGTCATAAGTTATAATCATATCTAGAGCTGAAGACGATCCTAATAATACACTAAGATATGAATTTCCTCCGCTTTTATACATTGCAACAAGTCTTGTCTTTAAAAGATCCTGCTTTTGAGTAATTTCTCCCTCTTTTTCCTCTATTTCTTTTTCATTTTCAGAAATTTTGTCATTTAAATCATCAATTTGATTTTGTAAATCATCAATTTTATCATTCAGATCATTAATTGAATCATTAATTTGGTCTATTTCATCTGTTGTAGATGTTTTTTCACTTTGAATATCTTCAAGTTCGTCTTGAGCTTGTTCTTTTTTTTGATTTAGTTCATTTTTCGAAGCATTTAGCTCACTTGCTGTTGCAGCATACGTATAGCCTATGCACAGTGTAAAAGTAGTTATTATAGCGATTATTGTTTTAAAAATTGTTTTCATTTGTCCTCCCAATTTTTATCTTTGCGTTTTTTAGTAAATACCTTATCTCTTTTTATACTTTTAAATATTTGTTCATTGAAATTGTGCTTCCTAATGTTCCTATTCCAATTCCGAGTATCAAGTATACTATTAGTACTCTAGCAAATAGTGCTTTAAATGTATATAACGAAATTGAAATAGATTGCATAACAGCAGATGACATCATCTTAGTTAACACAGCATTGTATGCAAATCCAATTATAATTAGAGTTATAAGAGCTGAAACTATTCCTATTATAATACCTTCTACAATAAATGGACCTCTAATGAATCCATTTGTAGCTCCTACATACTTCATAATTGATATCTCTCGTCTTCTAGCATATACAGTTAACTTAATTGTATATGCAATAATAAATATTGAAATAGCTACTAATATTAATAGCAGTACAAGTGTAATTATTTGGATTGTTCTTGCTAAAGTAGCAAGTTTAGTAATTACATCATTATTAGTTGACAAATCACTTACATTATCAAGAGCCTTTATCTTTTCCTGAACCTCACTATTTTTATTTAAGTCAGTTAATGTAACAAAGTAAGATGCTGGAAATGGATTATCCTCCTCGTATCCGTCAAGTAAATCTTCAGAATCACTACTTCCTGAAATCCAAGACTTAACTGTAGCAAGAGCTTCAGATTTTGATACAAATGTAACTGTACTTACACCATCAATAGCTTGAATATCAACCTTTAGCTTTTCAATTTCAGAATCAGTAGCTCCATCTTTTATCATAACCCTTATACCCTGCTCGCCTTCAAGTTGGCTCATCGCAAAGTTAACGTTTTCTCCAATTAGATAAAAAATACCAAACATAAACATTGTTGCACACATAATTATAATAGAAGCACTCGTCATCTTTTTTTGTTTAAAGAAACTCTTAAATCCTTCTGATATCATATATCCAATACTGTTAAATCTCACTATCGTACCCACCTTTTTTATCTCTGATTATATTTCCCCCATCAATTTGAATAACTCTTTTATTCATTCTGTCTACAATATCCTTTGCGTGCGTTGCTACAAGTACTGTGGTTCCTCTTAAATTAATTTCATTTAATAGTTCCATTATATCCCACGCTGTATTAGGGTCAAGGTTTCCAGTAGGCTCGTCAGCAATAAGCATTGATGGATTATTAACTATAGCCCTAGCAAGAGCGACCCTTTGTTGCTCTCCTCCTGAAAGTTCATTTGGAAATTTTTTAGCTTTGTCGGCTAATCCAACTTGAGATAAAACCATTGGAACTTGTCTTTTTATATGTCTAGGTGTCGCTTTTACAACGTGCATTGCAAAAGCAACATTCTCATACACATTTCTATCAGGTAATAGTCTAAAATCTTGAAAAACTATTCCCATACTTCTACGTAGATATGGAATTTTACTAGGCTTTAAGTTTGTAGTATCCTTGCCATTTATTATTATTTTACCCGATGTTGGATTTTCTTCCTTCAAAATTAGCTTAATAATTGTTGACTTTCCTGAGCCTGATGCTCCAATTAGAAATGCAAATTCGCCTTTTTCTATTTTAAAGTTGGCATTATGTATTACTTCAGATCCAGTGCTATATGTTTTACTTACGTTCCTAAATTCTATCATCTAAATATCCTTCCCAATTGCCAAAAAAATTAGTCAATACTTAACAAGTATAATAATACCAATAAATTTTTATATTTTCAAGAATATTTTACAAATTTTATATGACATTTTAGTAATATTTGTAACATTTTATGTTATTTTTATATAAAGTTTTATTTTTTCATATAAATAAAATAATCTGATTCATCACAATTCATAAGTATTTCATATTCCTCATTTACTTCATTAGTAACCAGCTCATTGTTTATTGTTTTCCTATGTCCTTTTTTGCCATTTACTTTTATTTGATTGTCCTCTATTGAATAATTTTCAGTGCAATAATGTTCCTCTATAGTGATATCTCCATCGTTTGTTTTGTTTTGAGCTTTGCATGTTAATTTTTTTCCTTTTGCATTAGATTTATTGTTTGTCTTTTTAGTTTGATTTTTATTATTATTTGTTTTTATGTTGTTTTTGTTGTTTGTTACATTGTTATCATTGTACTCGTTTTTGTTTATGTTATCATCAATATAGTTATTTTCATTATTGTTGTCATTACTACTGTTGCCTTCGTTATTGTCAAAGCATGAATTTATGATTTCATCAATAATTGATTCATTTTTATTATTAATACAATTATTTTCTGAGTTATCTTCGTTTATAAAATTACTTTCTGTTTTTTGATTCTCTATAGAATTGTTTTTGTAGTTAAATTCATTAAAATCTTTATTATCATTATTCATAATTTTACATACCTCTTTTCCTTTTTTATTGTTATTTTTTAAATTATCTTTAGTAATTTGAGCCTTAAGTCCAAATATTAAAATACAGATGATTAAAGCATTTACTATGCTCTTGAAAAAAACTGACATAAAAAATCTCCTTAGAAAAAAATAAATTAGAAATAAATTTCAAAATTCAAACTTGTGTTTGTATTATATTGTCAAAAAAGAGATATGTCAATACATATCTCAAATATTTTTATCGACAAAATTCGACATTATCGTTGTTACAGATTAATAAAAAAATAAAAGTAAAGCCATTAACTTGTAGCTCTTTATTCATTTAGTAAAACCAAAGAAAAAAGATAAGACAAAGAATCATTGTTTTTTACCCTCTATTCTTCTAATAAAATTTTCAGAATTTGGATAGCATTTGTTGCCGCGCCTTTTCTAATGTTATCTGCAACTACCCACATATTAATTCCATATTTTACACTATCATCTCTTCTTATCCTTCCAACATAAATTTCATTTGTCCCTGTTGCCTCTGTTGATAATGGATATTTGTTGTTTTTAATATCATCAACAACTATTATTCCTTTAGTATTTTTTAATTCCTTAATAATTTCATTAATATCAAAGTCTTTTTCAAGTTCTACATTTATGCTTTCTGCGTGTGAATTAAATATTGGAACCCTTGCAGCTGTTGCAGTAATCTTTAATTCTGGCTTATTCAATATTTTTCTTGTTTCATTTATCATTTTCATTTCTTCTTTTGTATAGCCATTTTCCATAAATGAATCAATGTGTGGTAAAACATTATTAAATATTGGGTATTCAAATTTCTTTAATTGGTATATTGTTGCGACTTTTTCGTTTATTCTTTCTGTTTTGTACCAGTTGTTTTTATAATAATCCTCTATTCCATTTTCTAAATCTTCAATGCCATATCTACCTGCTCCAGAAACTGCTTGATATGTTGAATAAACTATTCTTTTTATTTTGTATTTATCATCAAGAACTTTAAGTGGCACTACAGCCTGAATAGTTGAGCAATTAGGATTTGCTATAATTCCTTTGTTGTTTTTTATTTGTTCTTTATTTACTTCTGGTACAATTAATGGAACATTTTCATCCATTCTGAATGCGCTACTGTTGTCAATTACAATAGTTTGCTTACTTGCTGCAATTGGTGAAAATCTTTTAGATGTTTCCGCTCCAGCTGAAAAAATTGCATAATCAAATTTTTTATTAAATGAGCTTTCTTTTAATTCTTTTACTTTATATTCTTTGTTCATGAATGATATTTTTTTGTTTGCCGATTTTTTTGAAGCAAATAATGTGTATTCCACGTTTTGTAAGTTTTCTTCTTCAAGTACCTTTAATATTGTTCTTCCAACAACTCCAGTTGCTCCAACAATTGCAACTTTTTTCTTTTTCATTATAAAATACCTCCACTAAAATAAAATATGTTTTTTATTTTATTTTAGTGAGGGTATACATATAGTTACTTATTCGTTTGATTGTAAAATATTTGATGCTACTGTTGTTCCTGTTGTATTGGTTGTATTGGTTGTATTTGTCGTTTCTGTAGTATTTGCAGTATCTGTAACATTTGAAGATAATATTGTTCTACTACTGCTTGTTGAATTTGTTTCATTAGTATCATTTGCTAATACCGTATTATCAGTTGTTATATTACCGGCAATTGTGTTTTCATCTATATTATTACCAGTTGTTGTTGAAGCAGTAATTTTCTTTATTTGTGTTATTATATCAATTACATCAATATTTACGGCAGAGTCAATAGCCGTATCATTAATTGTTAGTACAAATTGGAATAGTAGCTTTTCGCTTGGGAATATTACAAAATAGTACCTCGAAATATCTCCTGTGCCAATTACATCAACATAAGCATAATATTCTGAATTTTTTGCAATAAATGTGCTATTAGGAGATTCTACCTGCATATTCTGACTTGCTGCTTGATTTGTAAAACTTGTAACAAGCTTTTCAAGTACAGCTGCTCTTTGTGTATCTGATGAAAAATCAGCCCCTAAAGTTGTATCTTGATATTTTGCTGTATATTTTAATGTGTATGCTCCATTTATTAATGAATCACTAGTAGAATCATAAACCCACTTTAATGAATTGTACTCGATTTCATATTCATTATCAATAATGTATTGACTCATTTGAGCAATTTGCTCATCTTCTGTGTTTGAAACATTATTTGTTTCATTTTTTGAAGATGTTTTATCAAATTGATTTCTTGTCATTGCACTTACAGCTCCGCTAAATACCAGTGAAATAATGATGTATATTACCAATGCTCCAATTGAAGTACCACCTTTTTGGTTTGCAAGAGCTATTAATTGGTTATTATCAGTTGTTTGACTCTTGTATTGGTCTAGTTTTCCTTTTACAAAGCTTCTGTATAATGGGTAAAATCCAAATCCCATCCCTAAGAATAAAACTACATAATATATTATTCCTACAATAATTCCAATATTATTTGGTATTAGCATTACAATTGCGGTAGAAATGATTAACTGTAGTGCAAGTAAAATTGTTCCTAATGTATACATTTTTCTATAGTATAGATATATTCCATTAAATAGTGCAGCACAAATATTGAATTTTTTAGAATGAGCCTTTTCATAAATGCTTCCCATCCAAGATTTTACAAATTGTAAATTATAATCTCCTGAAGCTCCAGAATTATTCATATTTCCTTGGT
>CACXCH010000125.1 GCA_902766085.1 uncultured Eubacteriales bacterium | reverse complement strand
TTTTCTTTTTTTTCATATAAGGCACTTCCTTTTTACTAGATTCAGTTTTATGTTATATTTTTTGTATTTAAAATTCAATTAATAAACTATTATGCTTATTCTACAATAAATTACATTATTTGACAATAAAATTTTAAACATTTAAAAAATGCAAACTACTCTATTAATTTCCAAAGGCATCTTTATATGGCAAATCACTAAATTCTATATTTTCTATATTTAAAATTTCGTTATTTTCGTTAAACTCTAGTTTAAAAACTTCTGGCGCATTAATTTTTTTATCAAACATTTTTTTATTTCTAAAATAAAGCTTTATATTATCTTTTTTATCATCATATTCAAATTTGCACCATTTCATTATAAAGAATGTTATAGCATAGCCATGAGAAAAAATTGCAATTCTTTTTCCTTTATTAACTTTTAAAACCTCATTAAATGCTTGTGTAAACCTTTCTCTTACTTCTTTTTGGCTTTCTCCACCTTCTGTTTTATAATTCTCATCAATATATTGTTTTAGCCACCAGTCTTTAATTGTATTGTCATTAGGCTTTCCCACTCTTCTTTCATCAAATCTTTCGTCTATATTGACTTTTAAATTTTGTTTTTCCAAAAGATATTTTGCAGTTTGGAGAGTCCTTACACAATTGCTCGTATACACAACATCAATATTTTGTAGTTCTTTTTCTCTGCTTAAGATTTCAGCACGTTTTTCTCCTTCTACACTTAAAATAATTTTTTCATTTTTTAGAGTTTTATTTTGATTTGTATTATATTGAACTATGTTGTTACTATTAAATCGCACAGAATGCCTAATTAAATAGACTATAGTTTTAATCATATAACGCCTCCATATTAGCTAATTTGATTTATTATTTTTAAGTTACTCTAATTATAATGCTCCAGTATATAACTAATAAAATTCGCCTTTTTGCTTTATTAAGTCTTAATGTGTTCTTCTTTCAATAATATGTCCATTACTCATAACCAGTATAGCTTTTAAATTTTTTACAGTTGAAAATCTATGTGCAATTTAATCAGAAAAAAATGTATGTTTTGTTTTCCATTTTTTGAGGCTTATGTTAACCCAAAAACTATATATTCCTAATGTTATTATTGTCAGTAAAAGCCATTTTATCCAATTACCAAATAATTGTAATGCTGTGCCATCAAAGCTCAATCTGTGACCGTTTATAACTGTATGTTTAGCCTCCCAATTATATACCATTGTATATGCCCATGGAAAGCATATTCCAAGTGTGCAAATAGTTATGAGTGCACCTAATATTTGCCATCCAATCAGTTGCAACAAACCCCCATCAAAATACGACTTATTTTCATTTTTATTCATGATTTTTTCCTTTCAGTTTTTCTTTTGGTTATAGTTTATCATAAGTTCTCGTCTTTGACAACCGAAGTTTTGTTTAAATGCATTATCAAGAGGAATTCCTAATATTATTGCAGCAAAATTTACTTACAATTTTTTTTACATATATTTTCTTTATGTGCTTATATTAGATTTATTTTTGTTATAGATTTTTTATTTTAATTTATTATATTCTTCATCGGTTACTGGTTCTAACCATTCATTTGTATCCCCTTCACTTGGAATAGAAAATGCAATGTGGCTAAACCAGCAGTCTTTTTTAGCTCCATGCCAATGTTTTACTCCTGATGGAATTTCAACTACATCTCCAGGCTTTAAGCATTGAGCTTCTTTCCCTTCTTCTTGATACCAACCTTCTCCGTCAACTGCAATTAATACTTGACCTATTGGTTGCTTGCTATGATGAATGTGCCAATTATTTCTGCAACCTGGTTCAAATGTAACATTTGAAATTGCCCATGGGTCAGTTAGTTTTGATAGTAAATTTAAATAACTTTTTCCGATAAAATATTTTTCATAAGCTTTATTCTCTTGTCCTAATCCAAATATTCCACCATGACCTGAAACATTATCATCTCCATATACTTCTTTTACAATAGAAAATGCACTCCAAGCCTTTGGCCATCCTGCATAAAATGCAAGTTGAGTAATAATTTCAACAACTTCATCTCTTGTTATTCCATGGTCTTTTCCTATCGTAATGTGTGCTTTTAATTGTGGGAATAGTCCTTGTGACATTAGTGATGCTATTGTTATCATACTCCTGTCTCTTGCTGATAATTTTCCTTCTCTTGACCATACTTCCCCAAATAATACATCATCATTTAATTCAGCAAATTTAGGTGCTAATTCCCCTAAATTATCTCTTCCAGCCGTTTGTTTTTCCATATAATTTACCTCTCTTTCTTATTTTAAATATTTTCTTAAAAATTCATCAATTTTATCAAATGGTATTTTATCTTTTTGATCATAAAGATCAGTGTGTGTTGCATTTGGAACTATTACTAATTCTTTATTATCAGTGTATTCATTTCCATTTATCATATTTTTATATGCGTCTTCTCCCATATAACGAGAATGCGCTTTTTCTCCATGAATTACAAGGACTGCATTTCTTATTTCATTTGAATATGCGAAAAGTTTTGTATTTAAATAAGACATTGTTCCTATTACATTCCATCCTTCATTAGAGTTTAAACTCCTCCTATGGTATCCTCTTTTTGTTTTATAATATGCGTGATATTGTTTTACGAAATCTGGCGCATCTTCTGGGACTGGATCAACTACTCCTCCTGCTCTTTTATAACTTCCATTTTTGTAATCTTCTGTTCTTTGTTTATTCAAAGAAACTCTTAAGTTATATCTTGCTTCTTCATTGTTTTCTTGGTCAAAATATCCATTAGCTGTTACTCTTGACATATCATACATTGTTGAAACAATAGTAGCTTTTATTCTTGTGTCTATTCCTGCTGTATTAAGAGCAAGTCCTCCCCAACCACATATTCCAATTATTCCAATTTTTTCTGAATCGACATTATCAAGTGTTGATAAATAATCTACTGTTGCTTGAAAGTCTTCTGTATTTATTGAAGGATCTGCCATATATCTTGGTGTCCCGCTCGACTCTCCTGTAAATGATGGATCAAATGCTATTGTTAAATATCCCCTTTGAGCCATTTCTTCTGCATAAAGTCCTGATGCTTGTTCTTTTACGGCTCCAAAAGGTCCAGCTACGGCAAGAGCTGATAACTTTCCTGAATATTCTTTTGGTTCATACATATCTGCTACTAAAGTAATTCCATATCTATTATGAAATGTAACCTTTTTATAATTTACTTTCTCTGATAATTGAAATGTTTTATCCCATTTTTCCGTTAGGCTTATTTTTTCATCCATTTTTATTTCTTCCTTTCTATTTAATTTTTATTTTATTAAAATCTAAATAATAAAAAAACTGTATTAAATTATTTTATCTTTTTTATTTTTAAAGGTATTTGCCTTCCTTATACATTTTTAATGTTTAATCTTTTATTATTTATTTTTTAATTTAGTATTTTTAGGTATTTCATCTAAGTCAAATGATGGGTTATTTTTCATCTTCTCCATCATGTTTTTTTCTGTTCCTTCTTTAATTGCAGTTTCATAATACCATTCTTTAAACTCGATTTCTCTTAAATAATATTTAAATTGCTCTATTTGTTCTAATATGTTTTGCTTTTGTTCTTTTATGATTTCATATCTTTCTTTTAATGAAGAATCTCCAAGTTTTGCAAGTTCAACATATTCTTTAATTTTCTTAATAGGCATATTCGTATTTTTTAAACAATTTAATATTCTTAGCCAGGCAAAGTCACTATCTTCAAATACTCTGATTCCGTTTACTCGGTTTACTTTTGGGAGTAATCCTTCTTGATCATAGTAGCGAAGTGTTGAAGGTGTAACTCCCATCATTTCAGCAACTTGTCCAATAGTATAACTCATACTTGTTTTCCTCCTTTTCTTATTAACCAATTGAATTATATCACTTAAAGTTAACTTTAAGTCAAGGCTTTTTATGAAATTTAAAAAAATATAGATTAGAATTTTCTAACCTATATTTTCTTTTTGTAATCTGTTATTCTTTATTACTTTTACTTTAGTTCTTCCATAAGTTGCAAAATATTGTACCTAAGTTTTTTCATACTTAATTTTCTTTGTACAAAAAACATTCTTTATCGTGTGAATATATAACTCCAATTGCTTGTAAATAAGAATATATAATTGTACTTCCGACAAATTTCATTCCTCTTTTTTGTAAATCTTTCGAAATATCATCTGATAGCTGGTTTGTTGTTTTACCTATTTCATAGATCATTTTATCATTTGTAAATGTTTTTAAATAGTTATGAAAAGAGCCATATTCATTTTGAATTTTCTTAAAAATTTTACTATTATTTATAGTAGCATTTATTTTTAGTTTATTTCTTATTATCTTTTTATTTTTCAATAACTCTTGTATTTTTTCATTATCATAATTGCATATTTTGTCTATATCAAAATTGTCAAATGCTTTTCTAAAATCTTCTCTTTTATTTAGCACACATTCCCAAGAAAGCCCTGCTTGAAAAGACTCTAATATTAACATTTCAAATAAATATCTATCATCAAAGTTAGGCCTGCACCACTCATTATCATGATATTCTATGTATTTTTCATTTTTTAAATTACACCATTTACATCTCATCATAAAGCAGTACCTCTTTTGGGCACAAAATATTTATTCATATCATTTTTTTCGAGAGTTAATAATGCAACTTTGTTTTTTATTCCTCCACTATAGCCTGTTAAACTCCCATTTGTTCCAACTACTCTATGGCAAGGAATAATTATGCAAATGGGATTCCAGCCAACTGCACCACCAACTGCTTGTGCAGACATTTTTTTTAATTCTCTTCTTTTTGCAATCGCTTTAGATATATCATTATATGTCATTGTTTTTCCAAATTTAATAGATTTCATTATATCAATTACCTCCTGTCTAAATGGAGTTAAATTGGTTATTTTGTATTGGGGTGTAAATTTAGGTTCTTGACCACTAAAATAAATATCTAGCCATTTAGCTGTTTCTCTAAATATTGGCAAATCTTTTTCTTCACAATTAATTGAATCTTTAGATGCATTTTTAGAATTTATAAATATTAGCCCAGTCAAATATTCTCCATCACTTTTCATTAATATATTATCAAAGTCATTTGGTGATTTATATATACACTTATATGCCATAGCTACCTCCTAATTTTTTTAATTTTTTGCTAATAAATTCCATATACCTACTGTGATATAACTCCTAAAAGGTTTATATTTTTCAAATTCAGTAAGATTTATACTATACTTTTCTATTATTTTCTTGACAGCATAGTCACTGTCTAATAATATGTCTGTATCGTTCATTGACCTCATTGCTATATATTTTGCTGTCCATTCTCCTATACCTTTAATTTCTAATAATTTTTTCATTTCAAATTTTGTATCAATACAATTACTAAAATCAGTTTTTTGACTTATAAAAAATTTTGCTAATTCTTTAATAGCATTTGATTTTACTTTTGTAACTCCTAGTGTTCCGAAATGCACTAAATATATCTTCTTTCATATTTAAAATATCTTCAGGTGTAGGAAAAATATAATCTAAACCTGCTATATTTGTATTTATTTTGTTTCCTATATTTTCTGTTATTCTTTGTAACATTGTACAAGCCGATTTTACACTAATTAATTGCCCTATTACTGCTCTAACACAAATTTCAAAATCATCTATGCTTCCAGGAATTCTAGTTCCAATTAAAAATGAATTTGGTATTTTTTTATTTACATCTTTTAATGTTTCATAAATTGAATATGGCTCAGAATTTAAGTCAAACAGATTTTTTACTTTTCCAATAACTTGTGGCAATACTTTTAGTAATGTATCAGAAATTGTTAAATTAATCTCACTCTTTTTCTCATCATTTGATACAATAATGTAACCTGTTATATATTCATTGTTTTTTCTAATTCTTATTGTTCTATAATATTTACCTTTTTCAACTCCGTAGATAGCACGAGACTTTAAAAAATTTAATATATCGTTATATTTATATCGCAAATGATAACCAACTTTAATGGTTATGTCTTTGTTCCTATTTGCACTATTCTCATTAATTTCTTTTCTAAAATGGCTTGGTGTTAAATTATATTGCTTTTTAAACACATCATTAAATCTTCTTAAACTTCCAAAACCCGAAGCCATTGCAACATCTAATATACTAATATTTGTATCAGTAAGTAATTTTTTAGCAAGTAATAATCTGCTTGTTTGTAAATATTCTATTGGTGTTACATTATATGCTTCTTTAAAAACTCTTCTTAAATGTCTACTACTTACTTGTAAAATATCTGCAATTTTTTCTATGTTTCCATCGTCTGCTATATTTTCTTCTAATAGTTTTGTCGCCTTTGATGCTAGTGACTTTGAAGAATCTATTTTTGAATTGCCTGGGGCAAGTTCAGGTCTACAAATTAAACAAGGTCTAAAACCATCAGCCTCCGCTTCTGCAGGAGTTGTATAATAAGTACAGTTTTCTTCTTTTGGGAGTTTTGCTTTACATATAGGTCTACAATAAATCCCTGTTGATGATACTCCAATAAAAAATCTTCCATCAAATCTTTCGTCTTTTGACTTAAATATTTCATATAATGAATGATTTTCTTTTTCTTTCACATCTTTCTCCTTTCATGTATTTATATTATAACACATTCTAAAAAAAATCTCGCCATTTTAGGACATATAATTTTCGCACAAAAAAACTGATAATATAAATTAATTATCAGCCTTATTTGTTGTAATTTTTTAATCATTTGCACATATATTAATAAGACAAATTACAATTTGTATTATTCTTTAACTTTTTTATCTATATAAATAGCATATAAAAGCGATATTGTTATTAATATAATTGGGGCTAT
>CACXCH010000124.1 GCA_902766085.1 uncultured Eubacteriales bacterium | reverse complement strand
TACACGCTAAATTAAAAAGCTAACTTGTAATTTTCTTGTCTCGAAAGAAGAAACAATTGAAAATTCGTAAAGTAAATGCGATTTTATAACTATGAATTATAATTACAAAGTTGACAAATATTGACTTTCCCTTGTATAATAAGACTTGAGAGAGGCAAACGTAATGATTAAAAAATATTTAGATAAATTAGAATTAAATGTTGTTTTAGAAAAAATTTCTCAATATACCTATACAAAAATTGGTAATGATATGGTTTTAAATTTAAAACCTAAAACAAACAAGGATGAAGTAAAAAATTTGCTAGATGAAACATCAGAAGCGACAGATTTAATACATAAATGTGGAAGTTTACCAATATATAATTTGGAAGATATGAGTCTTCAGATTAAAAGAATTGAAAGTAATGTTACTTTATCATCTAAATTTTTACTTGATTTTGGAAATGTTTTAAAAAATGCAAGAGAGCTTATAGAATATTATAAAAATTCAGGATTAGAGCTTAATATTTTGTCAAATTATTTTAAAAATTTATATTACAACAAAGATATTGAAAACGAAATTTTTAAATGTATTTTGAGCGAAGATGAGATTTCTGATAATGCTTCAAAAAAACTTTTATCAATTCGCAAAGGCAAAAAAAATCTTGAACTCCAAATTAAGTCAAAACTTAATTCGATTATTCATTCTAATACATACTCAAAATATTTATCTGAGAGTATTGTAACAATAAGGAATGATAGATATGTAATACCGGTAAAAGAGGAATACCGCAGCTATGTTAAAGGATTTGTTCACGATATTTCGAGTAGTGGTTCGACAGTTTATATAGAACCGATGGAAGTATTTGATTTAAATAATTCTATTAATAACTTAAACGTAGAAGAAAGTCGCGAAATTGAGAGAATACTTGAAGAATTATCTTTGAAATTATTCCCTATTTCATCTTTTTTAAAAAACGATATCTACTTAATAGGAAAATTTGATTTTATTTCAGCTAAAGCTCGTTTTTCTATTGAAAATGATTGTATAAATCCTAAAATAGATAATTTTATTGACCTAAAAAATGTTAGACATCCATTAATTGACAGTAAAAAGGTTGTACCAATAAATATTTATGTTGGAAAAACCGACTTTAATACATTAGTTATTACGGGCCCAAATACCGGAGGAAAAACAGTAACATTAAAAACTGTTGGAATTACGTCTGCAATGGCTCAATGTGGATTGCATATTTTTGCGGAGGATGGTTCTAGTATAAAAATTTTTGACAATATATTTGCAGATATTGGTGATGAGCAAAGCATTGAAGAATCTTTAAGCACATTTTCTTCACACATTACAAATATTGTAAATATACTGAAGGAATATACGTCTGATAGTTTGATACTACTTGATGAATTAGGTTCAGGTACTGATCCAATTGAAGGAGCTAATCTTGCAATAAGTTTACTTGAAGAGTTTAACAAATCAAACTGCATAACAATTGCAACTACTCATTATCACGAGATTAAGGAATATTGCTTAACACATAAAGGTTTTGAAAATTGTAGTCTTGAATTTGATATTAAGAATTTAAAACCAACATACCATTTACTAATTGGAATACCTGGAAAAAGCAATGCTTTTGCCATTTGCAAAAAAATTGGAATACCAAATTACATAATAGATAGGGCTAAGGAGTTAATAAGTAAACCTGATGTTGATATTGAAACATTAATGAAACAAGCTTATGATAATAAAATAGAACTTGAAAGAAAAAATGAAGAAGCTCAAAAAAATTTGAACCAAGCCGAATTGCTCAGAAAAGAGCTTCAAAGAGATTACTCTGAAAAAATTGAAAAAGAGCAAGAAAAAGTTGAAGAAGCTAAGAGAGAAGCAAGACAAATTTTACTAGATGCAAAGGAAGAAGCAGATGAAGTTATTTCAAAACTAAACAAGCTAAAAAGTAGCGAAACTGACAAGGCAAACAATTTAAGGAATGAACTAAATGAATCAATCAAGAAAACAGGATATAATGGAGTTGACTTATCAGTCCTTCTAAAATTGAATAATAAACATACACAAGAATCTAGTAAAAATGGACAAGTTCATATAAAAAACACTAAAGCAAAAAATGCAAAAACTGAAATTAATTTATTAGGAGAGACTGTTGGAGAAGCAATTCCAGAGCTTGAACAATTTTTGGATAATGCAGCAATGGCTCATATATATGAGGTAAGAATTGTTCATGGTAAAGGCACTGGAAAGCTAAGAGAAGGAATACATCAATATTTAAAAAAATCAAAGTATGTAGAGGACTTTAGAATAGGTGGCTATGGAGAAGGAGACTATGGAGTAACAATTGTACACTTATATAGAAAATAATTAAATAAGGAGAAAATGTGGAAAAAGATTTTGTAAATGCAGTTGCAACACAAATTTTTACGATTAAAAATATTATAATATATTTATTGACAATAAATATTGTTAATTTTGGAATAATGTGGTATGATAAACAAGAGGCGAAGAAACGAGAGTGGAGAGTAAGTGAAAAAACACTATTCATCTTAACCCTACTTGGAGGCTCGATAGGTGGAATAGCGGGGATGTATATTTTTCATCACAAAACTAAAAAATGGTACTTTAAATATGGCTATCCAATAATTTTAATTTGCCAAATTATGTTAGCAATTTATCTAATGATTAATTAACAAAATTTACGAGAAAGGGAGTATTCAATTTAGCAGAATTGAATATAGGTAAAAATGGTAGATAAAAGAAAATTCAACAAAATATTGACTGCAATACTTATAATGGTGATTATTGCCATTATTGTTGCACTTGGATTTGTAGGATATGATTTTTTTCAAAGGTATTATATAAATAAAGGAGCAGATGACGCAATAGATGAATTTGATAGTCAGCTTTCGGAGATTACAAAAACTAATTCAATATCTGGAAACTTTACAATGACGGGAAATGAAATTAGTGACGATACAAGTTCATTGGCAGAAAATGATAATGCTCAATCAACTAAAACAAATACTTCAAAAAGCCAAACTTCATCAAGCACTAAAAGCAGTGCAATATCATTAAAATATAAAGGATTTGATGTTGCAGGAAAAATTGAAATTCCTAAAATAAATATAAAATATCCCGTATTATCGGTTGCAACACTATCATCAATGAAAATATCTGTAGGAATTGTATTTGGACCTGGTTTAAATCAGGTAGGAAATACTGTAATAATGGGACATAACTATAGAAATGGAGCATTATTTTCAAAAAATAAGAAATTAAACATTGGAGATGAGATTTATATAACAGATTTAACTGGAACGAGATTAAAATACATTATTTACAACAAATATGAAACCTCTTCAACCGATTTTGATTATGCAACAAGAGACACAGCAGGAGCAAAAGAAATTTCACTAGCATCTTGTACAGATGACTCAAGTTCAAGACTAATAATATGGGCAAGAGCTGAGGAATAGATTTTATTTATATTTTTTTAAACTAATTTTATAAAAGTAGCAAACAAAAGCCTTTTTTCATATAATATATGAGGAGGCTTTTTATGTGTGGAATTGTTGGCTTTAGTAATTTTAATGGGAATATGAGTAGAGAAGAATCTCAAAAAATTATAAATGATATGAATAGTAAATTGTACAAAAGAGGACCTGATGAAAATGGAATTTATATAAAAAAACATATTTGTATCGGGCATAGAAGGTTGGTTGTAATTGATAGAGAAAATGGAAAACAACCTATGTGTGTAAAGTATCAGGGAAGAAATTATGTAATAACATACAATGGCCAAATATATAACTGTGATGAACTTAGAAAAGTTTTATTAGAAAATGGATTTACATTTACAGGTCATTGCGATACAGAGGTGTTATTAAAATCATATATCCATTATGGGCATGACGTTGTAAAACATTTAAATGGAATATTTGCATTTGCTATATGGGATGAATCTAAAGAAGAATTGTTTTTAGCGAGAGACCACTTTGGAGTTAAACCATTATTTTATTCCATAAAAAATAATGAATTGGTTTTTGCTTCAGAGATAAAGGCGTTATTTGAATATCCAAGTATTTATCCGGAGGTTGATGATAAAGGGATTTGCGAATTATTTGGAATTGGTCCTGCTCATACACCGGGCACAACAGTATTTAAAGGTATTTATGAAATAAAACCGGCTTCTTATGCTATTTTTAGAAAAAATTATTTTAAAACTGAAAAATACTGGAAGTTTAAAAGCAAAGAACATAAGGACAGTTTCGAGGAGACTTGTAAAAAAACAGAGTATTTGTTAGATGATTCTATCACAAGGCAACTTGTTTCAGATGTGCCACTTTGTACGTTTTTATCGGGAGGACTTGATTCAAGCATAATAACAATGTATGCTTCGAATTTTTATCAAAAAAACAGGATGGGAAAGTTACATTCTTATTCGGTTGATTATAAGGATAATGATAAGAATTTTCACAGAACCGATTTTCAACCAAATACTGATAGTGATTATGTTGATTTTATTTCCGATGCTTTAGGCACTGAGCATAAAAAGATTATATTAGATACACCACAGCTAAGCGAAACCTTAAAGGATGCTGTAATTGCACGTGATATGCCGGGAATGGCGGATATTGATTCATCTCTTTTGTTATTTTGTAAAGAAGTAAAAAAAGAAGCTACTGTAGCATTAACTGGAGAATGTGCTGATGAAATATTTGGAGGATATCCTTGGTTTTTCAGAGAAGATGCTTTAAATAGCAACACATTTCCTTGGTCAATAAATATATCACGGTAGACAGCATATTTTAAATCCAAAAATAGAAAAGAAAGTAGACTTAAAAGATTATATTGACTATAGATATAATGAAAGTTTAGCCGAGGTTGAAATATTAGAAACTGATACAAGAGAAACAGCAGAAAAAAGAAAAATATCATATTTAACAATGAACTGGTTTATGCAGACATTGCTTGACAGGTCTGACAGGATGGCAATGTATAATGGATTGGAACTAAGAGTACCTTTTTGTGATTGGCGCTTAGCAGAATATGTTTGGAATATCCCATGGGAAATGAAAGCATATAAAGGCAGGGAAAAAGGCTTACTTCGCCATATAATGGAAGGGAAACTACCGGAAGAAATTGTAAAAAGAAAAAAGAGCCCATATCCAAAAACGTGGAATCCAAACTATCTAAAAACTATAAAATCAAAGTTAATAGAAGTAATGAATAATGAAAAATCACCAATATTTGATCTGTTAAATAAAGAAGACATTGAGGAAATAATAAAAACTGACGGAAAATCATTCTCAAGACCTTGGTTTGGTCAGCTAATGACTGGACCACAACTAATGGCTTATCTATTACAAGTAAACTATTGGCTAGAAACCTACAAACCAGTGATAGAAATTTAAACCAAGATTATGTGAAAAGGCTAAACCTCAAAATTTTGCTAACAAATTATCGACCATTCTTTAGTTCATCTAGATAGAAAAACAGT
>CACXCH010000123.1 GCA_902766085.1 uncultured Eubacteriales bacterium | reverse complement strand
TTTTGAACGTTCCTTAGAAAGTGCAAACAAAAATTATTTATAATTTTTGTTTGTCACATCCGGTGGAGGCGTTCAAAACAGCAAGTCTACGAGCCATTAAATATTATGCTTGATTGCACTCTAATAAAAAAGCTATTAACCTGTAACTTTCATTTTAGTTAAAGTTCTGAAATTATCTTTGCTAAATATTTCATAGATGCTATGCTTTCTTCAAGAGTATTTCCTGTTGATCCTACTTCTATGATGCAACTTGCCTTTGCTATATGCTGATTATATTCTCCATTTCTTAAAATTATCGGTTTGAATAGTCCTGGATAAAGTTCATTGGCCTTCTTTTGCAATTTTATAGCAAATTTCAAATTTTGATTCCAATTAGAGTTTATGCTTTTTGATACATCAGTTCCAATTACAAACATAAGCTGCGAACAGTATTCATCATCAATTTTAACCTTAGGTGCATAAGTTGAGTCAGAAATTGCATCTCTATGTAGGTCTATAACAATATCAGCATCTGGATTTTCTTGTAAAAGTGCTTCTGCAGTTTTTAGGGATCTTGAATAAGAGCCATTATATGCCGGATAATCATGAAAAGTTTTACTATGGACAACCGTAATTCCATAAGATTCCAATTGCTTTTGCAATTCATCCCCCACCCTAGTTACATTATAGTTTAAATCTGTTGTCCTAAAATTCCCTGTTTGAGTATAATTATATTTTTCGCTAGGGGTATAACTTTCACTCGTATGTGTATGATAAATCAAAACTTTCTTTGTATTTACACTAATTCCATTTGGATTTAGCATATCTTCTGTGAGCTCCTTTTTTGATGAATTATTTATTTTAACACCTTCATACTCGTTTGTAGTTCTTGGAGTGATACTGCTTTTTACACTTTCAATTTTTACATCTGTTTTAGCTTGTTCAACATTTTGTTCTTGTGTATTATTGGAGCTTAAATTTTCTCCTTGTTCATTCTTGCCATCATTTGAATCATTGCTGTTATTTTCTCCTTGTTCATTTTTTTCATCATTTGAATTTTGACTGCTTTGACTGTCGTTATTATTATTTTTTAATGCGCTAGTACCTTTTAATTTAATAATTTCATCACTCTCTTTGTCTCTTAAATTATTAGCCATTAAAAAAGTTTCAGAAATAATATCTAAAACATCAAATTTATCATTCTCTTTTTTATAGCTGATTTGCTCAATTTCATCATCCAAGCAAGAAATGTAATTGTTATTACTTTTATCTATTTTTCCAAAAGATTTATTATTTGTTAAAAAAACAATTATCGCAAGAGTTAAGATTGCTGGGATAACAATTTTTGCCAAATATTTAATTAAATCACTTATTTTAAATACTTTAATCATACTATAAATTATATTTATCTAGAAAAATATTTATGAATATAATTTCGAATAGTTGAAATAATAGAATCAAAGGAAAAGATTATGAATTTATTTAAGAAATTTGCAAGCAATGTATCCAGCGACAATACCAATCAATATTTATTTGAATTAGGTACTCTAAATAATATAAGCGATAATTCTCCAAGTGATAAATTAAAAAATCAGCAAGTCTATTCAAATATTGATGTTAACTTAGAGTATGTAAATTCAAGGTTTAACACTTTAATTAACTCTGATGTGATAATAAGAGAATTTACTATAAATGTAAAAGCAAAGGAATTTAAAGCATTCATTATTTATATCGATGGTATGGTTGATAAGAATTCAATTAATGATTTTATTTTAAAACCATTGATGTTAAAAAATAGAGCCAATCAGTATACAGGCGATGAGGTAATTTCTCAGGCAGTTGCTAATAATATTATGGTTAGAAAAATAAAAAAATTCAATGTTATTGATTATGTTTCTGACAATTTGCTCCCACAAAATGATGTAAAAAAAGTAAATTCTTTTGACAAAATTGCGCAAGATGTATCATCTGGAAATTGTATTTTATTTATTGATACAGTTGATTTTTGCTTTGATATTGATGTTAAAAAATTTGACACTAGAAGTATTGCTGAGCCTAAAAATGAACCTGTTATTATGGGATCTCAAGAGGCTTTTGTGGAAAATTTGCGTACCAATACATCAATGATTAGAAGAAATCTATGTAATGAGAATTTAGTCATTGAAAGTCTAACCGTTGGTAAATCAGATAAATGTCAATGTGCTGTTTGTTATATAAAAAATGTTGCAAATTCAGACTTAGTAGCAGAAGTTAAATATAGATTAAATAATTTAGATGTTGAATATTTAAATGGTATTGGAGAATTAAAAGAATTGATTAAAGATGATATGTATTCGTCAATTCCAGAGATTATGCCAACAGAAAGGCTTGATACCTCAATTAACTATATACTCCAAGGTAGAGTTTGCGTTCTTTATAATGGTTCTCCTTATGCTTTAATAATGCCTGTTACTTTACTAGACTTTTTAAGCACTCCTGAAGATTATAATTTGAATCACGTGTTTTCCAATCTGTTAAAAGTAATAAGAGGGATTTCATATTTTATAACATTATTACTCCCTGGGCTATATATTGCAATTACAACATATCATGGTGAATTAATTCCTACCGAGCTTTTGTTTTCAATAGTTTCATCTAGATCAACAGTTCCATTTATGGTTATTGTTGAAATTCTATTAATGGAAATCTCTTTTGAAATAATTAGAGAAGCAGGACTGAGGGTTCCTTCTCCACTTGGATCTACTGTTGGAATTGTTGGTGCTTTGGTTCTTGGACAAGCAGCTGTTGAAGCAGATATAGTATCTCCTATATTAATTATAATAATTGCTATCACTGGAATTACATCTTTTTCCATTCCTGATTATACATTTAGTTTTCACCTTAGAGCTAGTAGATTTATATATATTTTACTAGGTTTCTTTGCAGGTTTTTTAGGAATTGGGATTGGACTTTTTATATATTTAGTTAATTTGTGCTCTTTGAAATCATTCGGAATTTCATACCTCTCTCCTTATGCACCTTTGAGTAAAGTAAATAATGCAAGCTATTTTGTTAAACCAGCATGGAAAAGAGAAAATAGAGATGAATTTTTAAAGCCTAAAGAAATTAAAGAGCAAAATCATATAAGTATGAAGTGGAGAAAATAAATGAATAAAGAAAAAATAAATTATTTAGAAAACATTTTTTAATGACAAAATCCGTATATGTGTGAAGTGGAGAAATTTAATGAATGAGGAAAAATTAAATTATTTAGAAGCTATTTTTTTAATAGTAATTGTAATGATTACTCACATAATTTTGGAATTTCCAAATGTAATTATAAAAGACTGCGGAACTTCTAGTTTTATTAATATAATATTTATTACAATTTTAGTCTCTCTGTTTTTTATTTTTATTTGCAAACTTTTTAGTCCATTCGGTGGAAATAATATTTTAGCTATATCAGAATATGTTGGAGGAAAAAAGCTAAAGAAATGTACTTCAATTATCTATTGCTCTTATTTACTTTTTATCTCCTCTGTAGTAATCAGAAATTTTTGTGAAAATTTAAAAATAGTTTATTTTCCGAACGCCAACTTATTAATGCTAATTGGGGCATTTATTTTAACTGCTGTCATTGTAAATAAATTCAGCTCAGGAAGTATAGTAAAAGCTAACACGTTACTGGTTCCTCTAATATTATTAACAATGATTGTTGTATTCGTTTTCTCTATTAAGCAAGCTTCAATTAGTAGATTTCTTCCTATCTTAGGAAATGGATTGAATAAAACTTTTTTAAAAGGAATATTAAATATTTATTCATTTGGCGGACTTATTTATATGTACCTAATCATTTCAGATTTAAAAAATATTCAAGATTTAAAAAAAGTTGGTTTAACATCTATTATATTTTCAGCTAGCTACTTACTTTTAAGTGTTTCATCATTGTTAACCCTTTTTCCCTTTTTAGTAAAGGGCTCTAATGTTTTATCTGTTTACTTAAGTACTAGAACTATAAGACTAGGCAAATTTCTACCAAGAATTGACACTATATTTATGTTTATATGGATATTTAATTTTTTATTATATCTATCAATTATTATTTACTATGTTAAAAAAATAGCTACTGAAACATTTTCAGTAAAAAATAAATCAAGCCTATTGTATTTTACAGCTTTTATAATATTCGTCGCTTCACTTTTAGTTCAAAATTCACTTCAAACCTATTTCTTAGAAAACACAGTATACAAATATTTTGCACTTTTAGTAGTTTTTATTTACAGCCCAGCAATTTTAATTATTGGATATGTGAAAAAAAATAAAGAATTGAAAAAAGCAAAGGTAGAAATATAGTTACAAGTTAATTACTTATTAATTTAAAATACAACAACGCATAATATTTTTTATATTTTAATTAGCTGCAAGTTTTAAGAAAGGAAATGGCCTTAATCTAATGAAGTCTAAAAAAATCCTAATAATAATGCTTTTAATTATTTTAATTCTATTTTATATCTCAAACATCAGGTCAATTTATACTATTGATGATATGGCTTATGTTATCGCTCTTGGACTTGATAATGGAGATAACAATAATTTAGAATTGACTCTGCAAATTGCATTACATTCTTCTAGTGATTCTAAAGGTTCTTCTTCAAGTCAAAGTTCTTCTACTTTAACAAGTACAGTAGATTGTAATTCAATAAGTGAAGGGATAAATTATATTAATAGTTATATAGGAAAAAAACTGAATCTTTCATATTGTAAAGTTATTGTAATATCAGAAAAACTCGCTGAAAAAGGAATTAATGATTACATCTCTACACTAATTAATGATATTGAAGTTCGCCCGTATTGTGATGTGTTAATTTCAAAGTGTGATACAAAATATTTTTTGCAAAATTCTGAGCCATATCTTGAAAAATTATCAGCAAAGTATTATGAAAATGAGGAAATCTCTGAGAAAATTACAGGCTTTACTCAAGAAATTTCGCTTTTAGATTTTTATAATGATTATTATGATACTTTTAAAGATCCAGTTGCTATTTTAGGAGATCAAAACTCACTTAGTAAGGATAATGATGGTAAGACTGAAAAGTTGGGACTAGCCGTTTTTCATAATGGTAACCTAGTTGGTGAGTTAGATTATAATGAAACTTTATGGCATCTAATGGTTTCAAATAAGTTTAAAAACACAGTTCTAACAATTCCAAGTCCGTTTTCTGATTCAGAATATATCTCTTTACAAATATCTTCTGTAAAAACAAAGAAAAAAATAAACATAATAAATAATACGCCACTTATTAATTGTGATGTTTCAGTTTCTGCAAGAATTTTATCAGCAACAATGAATTCAAATTATATGACAAAAGAAAATATTAGTGAAATTGAAGATTTCGCCAATTCTTATTTAAAGTCAAATATCACAGATTACTTATATAAAACATCTTTGGTTTTTGGAGCAGATATTGATAGTTTTGGATCTGAAGCAGTAAAAAAATTTGCAACTCAAGAAGATTGGGATAACTATAATTGGCTAGGTAATTATTCTTCAAGTTTCTTTAATGTAGATGTAAATACGAAATTGCGCTCAAGCTATTTAATATTAGGTATATAAAAAACTAATAAATAGGCAAAGTATAATTTTAATAACTCTTTCGTTTATTAATATTATACTTTGCCTTTTTGCTTTTTCACTTACAATATCTTTAAGTTTAAAAATAAATGAAATGTTTTTAGGTTTCAAATTGTAGATTTTAAATTAATTTAAAATCTACAATTTTTTTAGCTTTGCTTGCATATTTTACTTTTATTCTTACTTTATCTCCTAGTTTAAATACACGCTTAGTTTTTTGACCAATGAGTTCTTTTTCTTTTTCATTATAGTCATAATAATCCCCATCAATGTCTTCAAATCTAATCAGTCCTTCTACTGTATTTGGTAATTCAACAAACATTCCAAAACTTGTGACACTTGATATGATTCCATCATACTCTTCTCCAATTTTGCTTTCCATAAATTCTGCTTTCTTTAATTTTTCGCTTTCTCTTTCAGCTTTTGTTGCAATTTGCTCAGCATCTGAAGATTTTATGGCATAATTTGGAGCTTCTTTTTCATATTTTTTAGTAACATTTTTTGGTAGTTGATAATTATTTTCAAGATATGCACTAATGACTCTATGAATAAATAAATCTGGATATCTACGGATTGGAGATGTGAAGTGGCAATAATATTTACTTGCTATTCCAAAATGCCCTTTATTTTCCGCTTCATATCTAGCAATTTTTAAGGTTCTTAAGATTAAATTTGAAACAACTTTTTCTTCCGGTTTTCCTTTTACATCCTCCAATATTGTAGAAAATGCTTTTGGTTTTATATCATCTTTTTTGCCTTTTATTCTATACCCAAAGTTGAATAAACTTTTATTTAGGTCAACAATTTTTTCTTCATCAGGTTTTTCGTGTACTCTATATATAAATGGAGCATTTAGCCAGTAAAATGTTTCAGCAATTGTTTCATTTGCAGTTAGCATAAATTGCTCAATTATCTCATTTGCAAAAGTTGTCTCATAAGGTCTTACATCAATTGGTTTTCCATTTTTGTCAAGCGTGATTTGCGTTTCTGGAATATCTAATGATAAGTATCCGTTTTGCATTCTCCTATTTTTCAAAATAATAGCTAACTCTTCCATTAATTTAAAATGCTTAATATATTTCTTGTTTTCCTTTAAAACCTTTTCAACATATTCCTTTGTTCTAAATTTATTGTAGTTTTCAGTTTTATTATTTATAGTATCGTTTTCATCAGTTATAATATCTTTATTAATATTGTTTTCATCAGTTATAGTATATCTGCTAGTCTGTTTTTTATTAGTGATGATGCCCCTATCAACATTATTTTTATCAATTATAGTTTCATCGTTCTTATTTTCTCTGTCATTTTCTTCAAATGTTTTATCATATTCAATAGCTTTTTCCCCTCTTATAATTGCATAAACCTCGTGATAATTCATTCTTTTAGTAACATTTATTACACTTTTAGCGATTTTATGGTCAATTACTTCTCCTTTTTTATTTATAGTCATAATAACCGAAATAGCGTATCTATCTTCATTGTGATTTAAACTACAAGAACCATTTGAAAGTTCCTTTGGAAGCATTGGAACCACTCTATCAAGCATATAAACACTTGTCCCTCTTTTTAGTGCTTCTTTATCAAGTTCGCTTCCTTCTTTAACATAGTGGCTAACATCAGCGATATGGACACCTAAAGTATAAGTACCATTCTCATTTTTCTTGACATTTACTGCATCATCCAGGTCTTTAGCATCCTCTCCATCAATGGTAAAAATCTCTTCATTTCTCAAATCAAGCCTATTTTTTAGAGAATTTTTTTCCTTAGATACTTTTTTTGCTTCTTGCAAGACCTTTTTTGGAAATTCATAAGGTAAATCAAATTCCTTTATGATTGATAAAATATCAACTCCTGCTTCATTGACATTTCCTAAAATTTGTACAATTTTTCCCTCAGCTTTTCTATTTTTTGTCGCTTCTTTTATAATTTCGACAACAACCTTTTGATTATTTTTAGCTTTCATATTTTTATTTTTAGAAATAAAAATATCTCCACTACATATTCTTTTATCATCAGGAATTACAAATCCATAGTTTCTACTTTTTTGAAACAGTCCTACAATTTTTTTATTCACTTCTATTTTTTTATTTTCTAAATTTTCCATTTTCTCCTCTTTATTTTTAGTAATTTTAGTTAAATAGCCACACTTTTTTATCATATTAGTTAAATGCCTAAGAATATTCATCTTAAGCAGTAAAATCATTATTAGTTACAAGAAATAAGAAAATCAAGAATTCTCATTTATAAAATATGCTTGTTTTTCTTTATCTCTCTCGCAACCATTTTGAAAATGTTTGCATTACTTTCCTATTATACAAGAAATAAGAAAATCAAAGATTTTCTTTTATAAAATCTTCTGTTTCTCTTGCGGCCAATTAGAAAAATATTTATATGGCTTTCCTATTATATAAAAAAAAGATACACATTTATTATTGTGTATCTTTAATATTATTTATACAAGTAACAAACAATTGTTGTAGCAAGAGTTAACACTACAAAAATTATACCAGCAATAATCGTTCTTTTCTGCACTCTACCTGATTTAGTTCTGCTTTTATTTTTTTCAAAATATTTGTTAGCGTGTGGATTTTCGTAAGTGTCTTCAATCGATTGCTCACTATCTTTTGCTTGGAAAGTGGTAATTAATATCAAAACAACACAAGAGATTATATATACTACAATTAAAACTTTTTTAAATACTTCCATTTCGTTTCTCCTTAAATTTTGTTGACTTTTTTATTTTAGCATACATTAAAGTAAAAATCAAGTATTAGGTAACAACAAATTAGCTTATAGTTATAGTTCACAACAAGTGCATTAGTTTGTAAATGAAAAAAATTTTTTTCTATTTTTGAATTATAATTCCTTATAAATTCATAATATTGCTTTACAGCATCTTGATTGTTTGGTCTAAGTTTGCACTTTGTCCCTTTGGAATATCAAGTATTTCAAATTTTGATATTTTGTCTCCAAATTTTATTTCTACAATATCTCCTTTTTTTACTTCATAACTTGGTTTTACAATTCTGCCGTTTACTGACACTCTACCATTATCTGCGGCTTCATTTGCAACTGTTCTTCTTTTTATTATTTTTGTAACCTTTAAAAACTTGTCTAGTCTCAATGTTTACCTCCTGTTAAGTTAATTTCTCTTTTTAGGTATGTTGAATATATTATTGTTTTGTCAACTTTTCTTTTTAATGATTTTTCTAAGGCATTTTTGTAAAGTATTAATTGATTTTTATATCTGTCTTTCAAAATTTTTTCATCAACATTTTTGTCTGTTTTGTAATCAACTAGAACTAATTCATCACTTTTGCTAATAAAATATAAGTCTATTATTCCCTGCAATAAAATATCCTCTCCATTTTCGTTTTTTACGTTCATATAGAATGTTTCTTCCTTGTGTATTTCTTTTGCATTCTTTAGTTCCCCAAATAGTTTTGATTCGAGATAGTTTTGCATAATTTCCTTGTTTTTTATTAAATAATCTTTTTGCGCTTTAGAGATTTTCAAACCATTTATTGTTTCATCTATATTATCGTCTTGTATTTTTTGTAAAGCAAGATGTATAAGTGTTCCTCCTTCTGTTGGTGTTATTTCTTCCTTTCCGTAAATTTCTGGAAATTTTTCTATTTCAACATCTTTGTTCTGATTTTTAATTTCCCTTACTATAATGTCATTGCCTTGCAATATAAGGTCATTGGTTTTTATTGCTGTTACAGATGTTTTGCTTGGTACCTCATCATTAGCATAAGGATATGCATAATTTAATTCTTTATCAATTTTTTCGTATTTTTCTTTGTTAAACTTGCTTAAATCATCATCATATATTCTATAAGTTTCTTGTTCTTCTATCGTTTCTGGTTCTTTTAGTTTGTTCTTGTTTATAATGTTGAATTTCAAATTTAGTTTTTTATCGTATTTATATACCATTTCTATCCATGAAAGATAATTTGCATTTTTCGCTAATAAATTTGGATCAATTTTTTCATTGCTTTTTGAAACTGCTAGTTCATTTTCAAAATCGTTTAATTTCTTTTCTACATCATTTTGAAATCCTACTAGTATTAACCTTTCCTTGGCTCTTGTTAGTGCAACATAAAGCACTCTCATTTCCTCTGAAATCTTTTCTTTTTTTGCTTTTAAATTTATTGCATCCTTTGTTAATATTTTGTAATCCATTCCCTCGCTTACAAAGTTTACCCCAATTCCTAAATCTTGGTCATATACAATTTTAGGTTTCATATCTTGAAAGTTGAATCCTTTTTCTATAGAGCTTAAAAATACAACATTAAATTCTAGACCTTTACTTTTGTGTATGCTCATTATTCTAACAACATCATCACTTTGACCTATAATTTTTGCTCCAGATATGTCGCTAGATTTGTTACTTTCAACTTTTTCGATAAATGTAATGAAGTTAAATATTCCTTTAAGACTGATTTTTTCATAATCTTTTGCTTTTTCAAACAATTTTCTAAGATTTGCTTCTCTTAGTTTCCCATTTGGCATTAATGAAACATAGTAGTAGTAACCTGTTTCTGTTATGATTTTCCAAATTAGCTCGTCAATAGGAATCTTTAATGATAACTCTCGATATTTGTCAATCATATCTAGAAATTGTTTGCATTTAGTGCTCAAATTATCTTTTGAATCTTTATTTGCACATTTTTCTAGTGCATAATAAAATGACCCTTTTCTCTTATCTAACCTTATTTCAATTAGTTCGTTATCTGTAAATCCACCTATCATCGATCTCATAACTGTAACAAGTGGAATATCCTGCAGAGGATTATCTATTATTTTTAATAATGATAGTACAGTATCAATTTCAATTGATTCTAAATAATTTTCGCCTATATCTGCAAATACAGGTATGCCGTTTCTTATTAGTTCTTTTTCATAGCTTGGTGAATCAACACTAGGACTTTTTAGTAAAATTGTTATGTCTCTATATTTGTACCCTTGATTTATTAGCTCTTTTATTTTACTTGCTATAAATCTTGCTTGCAAAGTGTTTTTATCTATTTCTTCCTGTTCCTCTGTTTCTTCAGATTCTTCTGTTTCACCTAACTCCTCTTGCTTGTCTACTTCAATTGTTAATTCTTTATTTTCTACTTTCTTTTCTATTTCATTTGCAACGTTTTCTCCTTGTTCTTTCACCTCAGTCGTTAATTTTGAAATCCTTTTTTCTTCTTGCTTCTTCACATCAGTTGCATATTCAT
>CACXCH010000122.1 GCA_902766085.1 uncultured Eubacteriales bacterium | reverse complement strand
CCGGAGTGAACTACGCAAAAGCGAAATTTTTGAACGTTCCTTAGAAAGTGCAAACAAAAATTATTTATAATTTTTGTTTGTCACATCAGGTGGAGGCGTTCAAAACAGCAAGTCTACGAGCCATTAAATATTATGCTTTATCGTACTTCGAATTAATCAACCATTAACCAGTAAAACTTAATTGCAAATGAAAAGCCACATACTTGACTTTTTACATAAAATCATTATATTATATGAATAATGTGATAAGAAAGGAAACTTTATGAAAGAAGATAAATCAATTGAAAGAATAAAAGTTGAACATGTATATAAGAGTTTTAACATTTATTTTGACAAAGCTAACAGCTTAAAGGAAAAACTTTTATTTTGGAATAGAAACAAGAAGGAAAAAAGAGAAGTTTTAAAAGATATTAACTTAACCATTTACAACGGAGAGGCTGTAGCTCTAATTGGAGTAAATGGAAGCGGAAAGTCAACTCTTTTGAAATTGATGACAAAAATTATTTATCCTAATAAGGGAAAAATTACTGTTAATGGAAAACTTACTTCACTTTTGGAACTTGGAGCTGGCTTTCATCCTGATTTTTCAGGCAGAGAAAATATATATTTTAATGCTTCTATTTTCGGACTTAACAAAAAGGAAATAGATGCAAAAATAGATGATATTATTGCTTTTTCAGAACTTGGGGACTATATCGACAATCCTGTTAGAACATATTCTTCTGGAATGTATATGAGGCTTGCATTTGCAGTTGCAATAAATGTTGATGCTGATATTTTACTTGTCGATGAAATTCTAGCGGTAGGTGACCAACACTTTCAGGAAAAATGTATAGACAAAATGAAAGAATTAAAAAAAGAAGGAAAAACTATGGTATTTGTTACTCACGCATTAGGCTCTGCTAGAGAACTATGTGATAGAGCAGTATGGCTAAATAATGGCATTATACAAGAAGAAGGAGAAACAAATAAAGTAATAGATGACTATTTAAAAGAGATGTCATAGAAAATTTTAAATTTAAGAGGTAGTAAATGAAAGTTTTTAAAAATTTATATAATTATAGGGAACTCATAAAAACAAGTGTAAAAAAGGATGTTGGAGGAAAGTATAAGCATTCATTCTTAGGGGTGCTTTGGTCTTTTATAAATCCACTACTTCAAATTACGGTTTATGCTATTATATTTCCATTAATTATGAGAAATTCAATACCACATTACACTGTGTTTATGGTATGTGGATTAATTCCATGGACATATTTTTCTAATGTTCTTAATAGATCCTCATGGGTAATTATTGAAAATGGAAACATACTGAAAAAAGTTTATTTTCCGCGTGAGATTTTGCCACTTTCACTAACCTTAAGTGAAACTGTAAACTTTTTAATTTCAAGTATAATAATATTTGCTTTTGTACTTTTTCAAGGTATGGGGATAAGCATTTATATATTATTTTATCCTGTAATTTTACTTGTTCAATTTGTATTGCAACTTGGAATTGCACTAATCTTATCAAGTATAACTGTATATATTAGAGACTTAGAGCATTTTATAGGTGTACTACTACAACTATATTTTTATGCGACACCAATAGTTTATTCATCAGATTCAATACCAGCTAATTACAAATGGATTTTAAAATGTAACCCAATGACTTATATTATAGAAGGATATAGGGATATTTTCTATTATCACAGCATACCAGACATAAAAAGCTTAGCAATTGTATTTGTAATTGGTATAGTAGTCGTAATTATTGGGTATTTGATATTTAATAAATTACAAAAGAGATTTGCTGAGGAATTATAGAAAGGGAAAATATGAAAAAAGTATCTGTTGTAATACCAATGTATTTCGAAGAATCTGTTGCAAACGAATGTTATAATAAAGTAAAAAACGTAACTGAAAATCTAGAAAAATATGATTATGAAATCATATTTGTAAATGATGGCTCAACAGATAAAACATTAAGTATTATTGAGAACATTGCAAAAGAAAATAAAAAAGTTAAAGTAATATCATTTTCAAGAAATTTTGGACATCAAGCAGCAGTTACTGCAGGACTTAGAGCCTCAGAAGGGGATGCAATAATCATTATGGATGCTGATTTACAAGATCCACCTGAATTAATACCAAAAATGCTAAAGAAATGGGAAGAAGGATATGATGTTATTTATGGAAAGCGCACAAAAAGAGATGGAGAAACAGTTTTTAAATTACTTACTGCTAAAGCATTTTACAATATTTTAAACAAATTATCAGATGTTGAAATTCCAAAAGACACTGGGGACTTTAGATTGGTTGATAAAAATGTAGCAGATGTTGTATGCAATTTGCCTGAACATAACAAATTTTTAAGAGGACTATTTAGTTGGACAGGCTATAATCAATGTCCTTTTGAATACGAAAGAAAAGAGAGGGTAGCTGGCAAAACGAAATATTCTTTAAAAAAGATGCTAAAATTAGCTTCTGATGGAATTTTTAGTTTTTCCTCTAAACCTTTGAAAATAATAGGATACATAGGAATATGTTTTATAATCATTTCAATTATATTCTTAATATGTGGGATAGTGATCAAAGACAAAACTGAGCTCAACATAATTCTATGCATTTTCTCATTGTTTACCGGTATAATTCAAATTTCATTATGGACAATTGGAGAATATATATCTAGAATTTATGATGAAGTAAAGGGCAGACCAGAATATATAATAAACAAGAAAATTAATTTATAAAAACTTTGGAGGAATAAAAAATGTGGGGTGATATTGCAATAGCATTTTTATTAGCATTTATAACATCTTTTGTAACTGTTCCATATACAATAAAACTAGCATACAAAAAGGGAGCAATAGATATTCCAAACGAAAGAAAAGTAAACAAAAAGCCTATACCTAGAATTGGAGGAATCGCAGTAATCATTGGCTTTTTAGTAGCATCAATTTATTTAATTATTCAAGGAACGATCGAAAAAACTTTAATATTAAATGATTCATCGCAATATGGAAAAAAGCTTATAGGATTTCTAATTGGAATATTTATTATTGGAATAGTTGCTTATATTGATGACATAAAAAACTTAAAACCATGGGAAAAATTAATTGCACAAATACTAGCAGCAATAATTGTATATTTATTTGGAATAAGAATTGATACAATCAATAATGCAACAATTAATTATGTTTTAAGCTTTATACTTACTGTTGGATGGATTGTTGGAATAACAAATGCTATTAACTTAATTGATGGCTTAGATGGACTATCATCTGGGATCACATTGATTTCAAGCTTATCATTACTTATAATTTTTGCAACAAATAATTCCCCAATAATTGCAATAATTTTAATAACATCACTTTCAGGGGCAATTATAGGATTTATGCCTTTTAACATTTACCCGGCAAAAACATTTTTAGGAGATGTTGGAGCACAATTTTTAGGATTTGCATTATCCATTATTGCTATTTTAGGAGTTGCCAAAACAGTTACAATGGTTGTATTAATTGCGCCAATTTTAGTTTTGGGCTTGCCAATATTTGACACAATATTTGCAATATTTAGAAGAATAAAAACTGGAAAATCTGTAAAAGCAATTTTTAAACCTGACAAAGGACATTTGCATCACATATTAATGAGACAAGGCTTTACACAAAAACAAGCTGTTGCAATCTTGTATGCAGCAAGCGCTACTCTTGGGATGCTTGCAATAATTTTAATCGATGAAGGACCTCAAAAGGCAATATCATTTTTAATTGTACTTATAATAATTATTGCAATTGGATTCCAGAACTTAAAAAAATACAAGAAAGACTTAATAAACGAAAACATACAACAAGGACTCGTTGATAAAAAAGATATTGACTTATATGAAGAAGACCAAAATGATGAAACTAAAAAAGAAAATAAAGGACAAGACAGTAAGAAATAGTTATAATGAAAAGTTGAATCAAAGCTACAAGAAATAGATGTAGTGAAAAATATAAATATACAAAAAGGTAAAATGATTCAAAAAAGAGAGGAGGGTAGTATGATTCAAAATGATTTAGTAAATCCTTCTGCTGAAAATGAAACAGAAGAAAATCAAGAAAACATTTTAAGGCCACAAACTCTAAAAGAATACATTGGACAAACTAAAGTCAAAGAGAATATGAAAATATACATAGAATCAGCTAAAAAGAGAAACGAACCACTTGATCATTGCTTATTTTATGGACCTCCAGGACTAGGAAAAACAACACTTGCAAATATAATTGCAAATGAGATGCATTCAAAGATAAAAATAACATCAGGGCCTGCAATTGAAAAGCCGGGAGACCTTGCATCAATATTAACAGCATTAAATGAAAACGATGTTTTATTTATAGACGAAATACATAGATTAAGAAAAAATATTGAAGAAATTTTATACCCTGCACTAGAAGATTTTACTCTAGATATTATGATAGGAAAAGGACCAACAGCAAAGTCAATTAGAATAAATCTTCCAAAATTTACATTAATAGGAGCTACAACAAAAGCAGGAACTCTATCAATGCCATTAAGAGATAGATTCGGAATAACAGAAAGACTTGAACTATATGGGATTGACGACCTAAAAACTATTATTAACCGTTCAGCAAAAATTTTAAACATTGAAATAGATGATGATGCATCTTATGAAATCGCTAGAAGATCAAGGGGAACACCTAGAATCGCTAATAGGCTTTTAAAAAGGGTAAGAGATTATGCAATCGTTCTAGGAAATGGTAATATAAATGAAGAAATGGCAAAAAATGCCTTGAATAAATTAGAAATTGATGAACTTGGACTTGATTCACTTGATAAAAAATTGCTAAAAGCTCTAATAGAACAATACAATGGAAGACCGGTTGGGGTTCAAACAATTGCAACAACATTAGGAGAAGAAGTATCAACAATAGAGGACGTATATGAACCATATTTAATACAAATCGGATTTATATCAAGAACTCCTAGAGGCAGGATTGCTTTACCAAAAGCATACAAATATTTAGGATATGAGTATCAAGAAGAATTTTAAATAAAAGTGGGAGAAATATGAAAAAGAAAATTTTGAATACTCTAATAGAAATAATATTTTTTGCTTTAATTTTTATACTTATATTAAGTTTAGTATTAAATAAAACGATTAATAGTTTAGATGAGATTTGGAATTATTATAATTCACATACAATATTAATGGGGTTAATGCCATACAAAGATATTAGCCTAATAACTACTCCATTATTTCAATGGACATCTGCTATATTTTTAAAAATATTTGGAGATCACTTAATTGTTTTTAGAGTTGAAGAAACAATTATGATTTCAACGATTTTTTTTATGACATATAAAATTTTATTAGAACTTCAGAGAGATAGAATATTTTCTATATTGGCTAGTTTATTTATGATAACATTGTATGGTAGCTATATTGCTTGTGATTATAATTTTCTATCTCTATTATTGATTTTAATAATAGTTTTGATGGAACTAAAACAGATAAATAAAAATGAAAAAATAATACTTAATAAAATTGACATAATAGAGGGAATGGTTGCTGGGCTAGTAGTTTGCACAAAGCAGTCCATAGAATTATTTACGTGCATAACAATTCTAATTGAGCCATTTCTACTAATATATGATTCAAAAGAAAAAAATATAGCATTAAAAAAGACTATTTATAGATTAATCGGAATTGCTTCTGTAGGTACAATTTTTATAGTTTATTTGTCTTTAACGAAATCATTTAATGATTTTGTTAACTATGCAATTTTAGGAATTAGAACATTTAAAAATAAAATAGAATATAAATCTCTTTTACAATCGGAATTCACCTTGATTAGAGTCCTTTCAGTAATTATGCCGATTTATATAATAACTACAATTATAGCATTAATTATATTTAAATCAAAAATAAGTAAAGATAAAAAATTATCCAAGTACAAAGAATTTGTTTCAAAAAATATATGCTTAATTGCAATGGAATTTGGAATGGCAATAGTTGTTTATCCTATTTCAGATGTACAACATTTTTTATTAAGCATATTTATACTAATTATGCAATTTTGGGGAGTTATGGGATTTACTATAAATACCTTAGAACAAAAAAAGATTATAGTAAGTGCTGAAATAGCTATTATTGTGTTAATTTTTTGCAATTTGACAAAATCGATATATATAAACTTAAAAGAATATATTAATAAGGATAAGATAAATGGTTTAAAACACTATGAATATATAATAAATGATAATGATATAGAAGAAAATATCAAAATAAGGACACAGTATATTCTTTCTAAAGAAGAAGAGGGTTATAATGTAAGATTCATAGATGCGAGTGTGGCAATATTTAGGATCCCTTTAGATGAATACGAAAAAAATTATGATATACCAATCATTGGAAATATCGGCAAAGATGGTGAGGACGGAATGATTACAGAAATAGAAAAGAGCCATAATACTGTATACATTATTTTGAATGATAAATCCGAAAAAAATTGGCAAACTTTATTAAACGTAATTGATTATATAAAAGAACATTGCAAAAAATTAGAAAGCTTTTGCGAATATGACGTTTATTATAAGGAATAATCCTACAAAAAATATAAGTTTAGAGGAGAACTAGAAAGATAATAATATTCAAAGCATAAGTTTCCAAGAGAATATATTATAAAAAAAGTAATTAAAAACAAAAATCAAAGGAAGTAAAAAATGAAACTATTAATGCATGCTTGTTGTGCGCCTTGTTCAGTTTATTGTATAAAAGAATTAAGAAATGAAAATATCGAGCCAACAATATTTTGGTATAACCCTAATATTCACCCATATACTGAATATAAAGCAAGGAGAGACTGCCTAAAAGAATATTGCAAAAAAATAAATGTAAACCTTGAGATAAAAGATGAATATGGGTTAGATGAATTTTGCAAAAATATTTTCCTGGAAAATAATACCAGTCGAAGCAAAAATGGTATGCAAAATCAAGATGAAAATATTCTGCAAAATGAAAATGTGATACGAAGTAAAGATGATGTACAAATTCGAAACAAAAATCAGAAGTCTGATTTAGACATCGCAAGAGATAACTTTAACATTAATTTAGATGCTAGATGTGTAAACTATTGTTATCCTAAGCGCTTGAGACAAACATTTGAATTTGCAAAAAGAAATGGATATGATGCAGTAACAACAACCTTATTGTACAGTATATACCAAAAGCATGACTTCATAAAAACATATTGTGAAAAGTTAAGCAAAGAATATGGTATAGAATTTCTATACCGAGACTTTAGAAAAGGATTTTGGGAAGGTCATGATGGAGCAATAGAAGCAGGATTATATATGCAAAAATATTGTGGATGTATATTTAGTGAGGAACAAATGATTTTAGCCCACACAAATGAAAAGCCAGTATTACCAGAGGGATTTGAGTTTCTTCCAGTAAAGAGAAGTATTGTT
>CACXCH010000121.1 GCA_902766085.1 uncultured Eubacteriales bacterium | reverse complement strand
TATTTTAATTTTTGTGTTATACTTTTCATAGAGAAGTACCTCCGTTATGTTTTTTGTTTTGTTATATTTATAATAACATTGGTACTTCTCTTTTTCATTGTTTATATTTTTTATCTATGTGTGACATATCTATTGTAAACCTATATAAGATAACAAAAATTTAGAATCCTAGTGAATATTATCTTCTTAGCAATAACATAATTTATAATGTTTACTTGGTGTTGATGTCAGCAAAAAACTCTACACCATTTTCTAAGTTCTTTACTCCATATTCATTTCCATAGTTATTCATTATTGCCTTTACTAATGCTAAACCTATTCCTGTGCCTCCTTGTTCTCTATTTCTTGATGAGTCTACTTTATAAAATCTTCCCCATATTTTGTTTATATAATCTTCCGGTATTCTCTTTCCCGTATTGAAAATTGTTAGCCTTACTTTTCCATTTTTTCGTTTTTCACAGATAATTGAGATTTTTTTCTCATTGTTAATTTCTTCGCAGTGCTTTATTGCATTTGTTAAATAATTATTTACAATTTGTTCAATATATTCTTGATCTGCATATACCATATTGGACTTGTTACTATCAAATTCTATTTGTATGTTTTTTTCTTGTAGATTGATTGTTTCTCTTCTTACTTCTTCATTTATCAATTCTGTTAGATCAAATTCTGTATCTTTAAATTTTCTTTCTTTGTATTCAAGCTTCATAAGTTCAAGCAATTCTTTTACCATAATATCCATTTTGTTTGCTTCATCTATTATTACTTGTGCATAAAATTTTCTAGATTCTTCGTCATCATTTACATTTTCAAGTAGTCCTTCAGCGTAGCCTTGAATAAGTCCAATTGGAGTTTTTAATTCGTGTGAGACATCTGAAATAAATTGTTTCCTCATCTCATCAATTTTTAGTTTTTCTTCCACATCTTTTTCTAGTTCATCATTGTTTCTTCTCAATTGTCCTATTGTTTTTTCAAGTTTTTCTGACATTATGTTTATATTTTCTCCGAGAGTATTTATCTCCTCACTACCATTTTTTGAGTCATATTTCTCGCTAAAGTCAAGTCCTGCTACTTTTTTTGTAATTTTATTTAATTGCAAAATTGGTTCTGTGAATTTTTTTGAAATTATTGAAGCAAGACAAGCTGAGATTGCTACTAAAACTATTCCAAGTAGTATTAATGCTTTATTTGAAATTCTGACAGATTCTTGTATTGGTGTTACTGGTATTTTTACATACATTTTATATCCGTTACTACATGTTGCTGATAAAATGATAAATTTATTATTTGGTAAGTTTGAGTAGTTTCTAATTTCTAAATTATCATCTTTTTCAATTATATTAGATGAAATTTTGTTTATTGCATTAATTGTTTCTAGAACATCTTTATTGCCAAAGTACTCCACTTCTCCATCTTCATTTTTTATTAAAACTTCAATATTGTTCTTTATTTCAATTTGTCGTAATTCAGAGTCAATATTATATTTAGAATCTAACTGATAGTATTCATTTATTTTATAATACAAGTTTTTTGCAACTTGAATTTTTGCATATTTATATATTTCTTCTAAAACAACATTATTTACAATAATTATTATAACAACTACTAGCATTGTAGATACACAAAGTGTTGCAAATAATTTAAATTGCATTGATTTTACTTTTTCTTTTACATTAACGCTCATTTTTTATTAATGCTCCTCGACTTCGAATTTGTATCCAACCCCTCTTATAGTTTTTATGTATTTTCCTTTTTTTCCTAATTTATGTCTTATCTTCTTTATATGACTGTCGATAGTGCGTGAGTCTCCATAGTAGTCATAGTTCCATACGTTATTTAGTATGTTCTCTCTAGAAAGTGCAACATTTTCATTGTCAAGTAAATATTTTAATAGTTCATATTCTCTTAAGCTTAGGTCAATATTCTTTCCGTCAACAGTAACCGTTCTTCCATCTGTATCAATTAAAATTCCACCATAGTCTTTTGTTTCATTTTTCTTTGAATCAGACCTACTCAAAATTGCTTTAATTCTAGCTACTAATATTTTAGGGCTAAATGGTTTTGTTATGTATTCATCAACACCAAGCTCGAAGCCAAATAGTTGGTCTTGTTCTTCGCTTCTTGCTGTAAGCATTATAACTGGAACATTTGATGTTTGCCTTATTTGCCTTAGCACTGACCATCCATCTAATTTTGGCATCATAACATCAAGTAATATTAATTTAATTTTAGAACTGTTTTCTTCAAAAATTTTTAGTGCTTCTTCTCCATCTGTAGCTTCTAAAGTTTGATAATTCTCTTTTGTTAAAAAATCTTTAATTAATTTTCTAATTCTTGATTCATCGTCTACAATTAGTATTACCTCATTCATAAATTATTTTTTTCCTCTTTTCTTTAATTCCTTTTTATTTTTCTAACTCTGCAACTTTGTTTCAACATTTATTCTCTTTATCACTTTTTCATCCGTTTCTTAACTTTACAATTTTTTCTTTATATTTATTTCTTTTCTTTGTCCTCTTTTCCATCTATTTTTCTAACTTTTGCTACGTAATCATTTGTGTTTTTTTCAGTTTTTGGTGGGTTTAATTCTTTAGAATCTGACGATGTTATTCTTAAATTATCACTTTTTGTACTTAATTCATTTGACTTTATATAAATGTTCTGAGCTGGATAACTCAAGTTAACTCCCTGTGATTCAAGTATATTTAAAAGTGTTAAATTCATTTTGTTTTTAAACGCTTTAAATGCATAATAGTCAGTGACTGTAGTGTCAAGATAAATCTCAATGCTCAATGCATCGTTTTCAATTTTTATTAATTGCACACTTATTGAATCTCTTATAACTTCGTTATTGTATTTTAAAATAAAATTAATTCTATTAATTAATTTTTCTACAGTAGTTTCTGGCGTTTCCAAAGCTAACCTTAATGTTGTTTCAAAATGTCTTTTCTTTATTTTTCCCCAATTTATAATACTAGATGATATTAGTGTACTATTGTCAATTGTTACTATTGTATCTTCAACTGTTTTTATTTTAGTGCTTCTCATAGAAATAAATACAACTGTTCCTTCAACGTCTCCGACTTCAATCCAATCTCCAATTTCAAATGGTTTGTCTGAATATATGTTTATGCCATCCATTATCTGTTTTACAAGATTTTGTGCAGCTAATGCAACAATAGCACTGGCAACCCCAAGTCCTGTTGCTAAACCCTCAATATTTATATCATATAATTTGCACGATAAGAAAAAAGCTGCAATATAGCATACAATTCTTACTACCTTTTTTGAAGCCTCTGATGTAAATTTATCTTTAGTTGAATAACTTACTTTGTTGTTGGTTACTTTTTCAATAAAATCATCTTTAATATCATAAGCTCCACTTATAATGTTAGCCATTCCCCAATACAATACTAATCTATATAATTTTGCTAGAAAAGCATCCTGCTCTGCACTTAAATATAAAATTCTTGTAGCTAAATATATTCCTGATAATTCTAAAACAATTTTTAAGTCTTTATATAATCCAGTTTTCTTTATCTTCTTTCTGTTGTTTTTTGGAATAAAAATTTTTAGGATAAAAAATGAAATGAATCTACTAAATACAAGGAATACTATTGCTACTGCTATTGCAACAAGAATAGATACAGCCTGTTCAGTTGTAATATTTTTAAAATATTCTATTGCTGAATTGATTGTTCCCATATTTACCTCATAAATTTTCTTTTCTAATTTTATATCAATTTATAAAAATTATGATATAATTATGGTGTAATTATATAACAAAAGGAAATTTATGTAAAGAAGATTTTTGTAATTTTATAGGCCGCTGTTGCAATTTAAGAGCTTATAGTAAAAAAGCTAAAAAGCATAATAATAATAAGCTCTTAAACTCTAACAACCCGCTTCAGTATAAGTTACTTAATTTTATATAATTGCACAAAGGAGAGTTTTATGAAATCAACCAATGAAACAATGATGCAATATTTTGAGTGGTATCTTCCAAATGATTGCAATTTATGGAATACTCTTATTTTAAAAGCAAATGAATTTCGAAAAAAAGGTATAACCTCTGTTTGGCTTCCTCCCGCTTGTAAAGGTGCTGGTGGAATTAATGATACTGGATATGGAGTTTATGATTTATATGATTTAGGAGAGTTTGATCAAAAAGGCACTGTTCGTACAAAATATGGAACAAAAGATGAATATATAGCAGCAATTAAAGCATTGCAACTTGAAGGTGTGCAAGTTTTAGCTGATATTGTTCTAAATCATAGGATGGGAGCAGATGAGCAGGAGAACATCATTGCATATAAAGTAAATCCTGATAATAGAAATGAAACAATTGGAGATTATAGAACAATTTCCGCTTGGACAAAATATAATTTTGCTGGCAGAAATAATAAATATTCTGATTTCAAGCTACATTGGCAGCATTTCACTTCAATCGACTATGACGATATTGAAAAAGAAACTGGTATTTTTAGATTTTATGGAAAAGAGTTTAGTGATGAAGTTGATAAAGAACGTGGTAATTATGATTATTGGATGGGATGTGATGTTGACTTTAACAATCTTGATACTGTTAATGATTTAAACTATTGGGGAAAATGGTTTTTAAAGCAAACTGGAGTTGATGGTTTTAGACTTGATGCAGTAAAACATATTCGTTCTTCATTCTATAAGAATTGGCTTTCAATGCTTAAGAGGGAATTTAATCGTGATATTTATACTGTTGGTGAATATTTTAGTGCAAATGTTGATGCTCTTCTTTATTACTTAGATTACAATAGTGAGGTTTCAGCATTGTTTGATGTTCCATTACATTATCATTTTAAAGAGGCTTCTGAAAGTAATGGCAACTACGATATGAGCAAAATATTTGAAGAAACCTTAATTGATAGAAGATCATCAAAAGCTGTAACATTTGTTGATAATCACGATACAGAACCTGGTCAATCTTTGGAGTCGTGGATTGCTCCATGGTTTAAGCCTCTAGCTTATGCAATGATTATGTTTAGAAAAAAAGGTATCCCTTGCATTTTCTATGGTGATTATTATGGCATACCTGAAAAAAACATTCCTCCAATGAAAGATTTGTTAGACATATTTTTATTAGCAAGAAAGTATTTAGCTTATGGTGATGAGAAAGATTATTTTGATGACCCAAATATTATTGGTTGGACTAGAGATGGCGATTATTATCATCAAGATTCTGGTATGGCCGTTATTTTGACAGATGGACCTGGTGGTTCAAAGCAGATGAATGTTGGAAAAAATTTATCTGACACGATTTTATATGATTGCACAGGTAATGTTAAAGAACCTGTATATGTTGATAAATACGGGAATGGTATTTTCTATGTAAATGGCGGGAGCGTATCAGTATGGATAAAAAAAGACAATATGTATAATTTATAGGTGAGTATATAGAATAATTTTTGTAAAGTTTACACAAACTTTACGATATACTTTTTTATATGTAAATATTTACTTTTTTTATATGATTTATATATTTTTTATAACTATCTAGAATCTCTATAACATCAAATCTAATGAATCTTTTGCTGATTTTGTGAATATATAAATAATATCTAGTAGCAGAAACAATATGTTTCTGCTTTAATTTTGTTACAGCTTCTGCTGGCTTTCCATAATGATAATTTGTCCTTGTTTTTACTTCTATAAATACAAGTTCTCCTGTTGAATCATCATTTGCAATAATGTCAATTTCTCCGCTTCTGCATCTGAAATTTTTTTCAATGATAGTGTAATTGTTCTTTATTAGATATTTGCACGCCTCTTTTTCTCCATTGTTACCTACTATTTTTCGTTGATTCATCTTTTCTAATATATTTTCCTCCAAATAGTTTTTTTATAAAATTGTCCACTTCTAGCATAAATAATTTTTCATCAACTTCCTTTATACTTTTTCCTGTTAAACTTGCAATTTCTATATCTGAAATTGGAACTTCTCCTATATATTTATAAATTTCCTTAAATTCAGGTCTTATCTCGTTTTCCTCTGTTTTATATCCATCAAACTCTAGTGTTTCAATAATATCATTAGGCGAAGTTACACACATCGCTCCTTCTGATATTAATTCATTTGTTCCTCCTGAGAGAGTATTTGTTAGATCTCCGAGGAATGCAGAACAATTCTTTATTTTGTTTAATTGCTAGCCTTCCTGTAATCATACTCCCGCTCTTTATTCTTGCTTCTACAACCAACACTCCTGCAGATAATCCGCTTATAATTCTGTTTCTTATTGGAAATTTTCGCATATCTATTTCAGTGCTCGGTTCATATTCACTTACAATTGCTCCACCATTTTCAAGTATTTTCTCGAATAATATTTTGTTTTCCGTTGGGTAAATATGTTCAAATCCTGATGCTATTACTGCAATCGTTTTCCCTTCATTTTCCATTGAATACAAATGAGCCATTGTATCTATTCCAGTTGCAAGTCCACTAATAATGCAAATATTTTTCTGTGATAAATATGATGCAAATCGTTTAGCTTGAATCTTACCATATTCATCACATTTTCTTGAACCAACTATTGCAATTGAAAGTTTATTTAATAGACTATAGTCACCTTTTACATACAATGTTTCTGGTGCATTTTTTATTTTTGATAGTCTATTAGGATATTCCTTATCCCCAATTTTAATAATTTTGTAATCTTCTATTCTTTTCTCCATCCTTTCTTGTCCTTTTTATATGCATAAGACGTAAATATTTTACTTGTTAATTTCTT
This sequence comes from uncultured Eubacteriales bacterium, assembly GCA_902766085.1. Classification (GTDB taxonomy): domain Bacteria; phylum Bacillota; class Clostridia; order TANB77; family CAG-508; genus CAG-793. The sequence continues at coordinate 8,161 of CACXCH010000121.1, read as the reverse complement.
TATATAGTAGAAAAGTTATACAAGTTTTTTTCTAATTGAACTTTAATGAGCACAAAAAATCAAGTAAACTTTGTGTAATAAAGTCTTTGATTTTTTTATTTCTTGTAAAAAAGCTGGTAATCGTAATGTTTAGTAAACAGGTAATGCTCTTTTGATTTTCTTATTTCTTGTAAAAAAGCTGGTAATCGTAATGTTTAATAAACGGGTAATGCTCTTTTGTTTGTCCCATCCTAGAAGTAATTCTTATCTAATACTCTATATCCTATAGCTTCTGCAATGTGCTTTTTTTGTATATCTTTTGACTCTTCTAAATCAGCAATTGTCCTAGCTACTTTAATAATTCTTCCATAAGCTCTCATACTCAATTTTAAATTATTAAATGCTTTTTCAAGTAATTTTCCGGTATCATAATCTAGTTTGCAATATTTTTTCATAAGTTTTGGTGTTAAAGAATCATTGTTATAAATATTATCTTGTTTGTATCTTTCAATTTGAATTTTTCGAGCTCTATTAACTCTTTTCTTTATTTGAGCCGATGTTTCAACTTTATTATCATTTATTTTCTCATACTTTATCTGTGGAACCTCAACTTGAATGTCAATTCTGTCAAGTAATGGTCCACTGACTTTTGAAAGATATTTTTTTATTAAAGTATCAGTACATTTGCATTCTCTTACTTCTGATCCATAGTATCCACAAGGACATGGATTCATAGCTGCTACAAGCATAAATTTTGATGGATATGTTATGCTTGAGTTTACCCTACTTATTGTAATCTTTCCATCTTCTATTGGAGCACGTAAGACCTCAATTACATTTTTGTCAAACTCTGTAAACTCATCTAAAAATAACACTCCATAATTTGCTAAACTAATCTCCCCGTGGTTTTGGTATCCTCCCTCCTCCAATTAATGCTGTAGGAGATATTGAGTGATGTGGAGATCTAAAAGGTCTTTGTATTATAATTGGCTCTTTATCATTTAGTAGTCCTGCAACACTATAAATTTTCATTACTTCTAAAGATTCATTATAGCTTAAGTCAGGTAGTATTGTTATTAGTCTTTCAGCAAGCATTGTTTTTCCAGTTCCCGGGCTTCCAATTAGCAAGCAGTTGTGTCCTCCCGCGGCTGCAATTTCTAAAGCCCTTTTAGCATTTTCTTGCCCTTTTACATCTGAAAAATCAATTGAATATTTTTGGTTTTCGTATGCAATATTTTCCCAATCAGTTTTGTATGAATCAATATTAGTTTCACCTCTTAAATAGCTAATTACCTCATTTAAGTTCTTTACCCCTTTGGCTTTAATTCCTTTAACTATAGATGCTTCTTTCTCATTAGCTTTTGGAATAATAATCTCGTCAAATCCAATTTTTTTGGCTTCAATGCAAATTGGTAAAATTCCATTCACGGAGTTAATTGAGCCATCTAAAGAAAGCTCCCCAACAAAAGCAATTTTTGATAAATCCCTTTTATTTTTTAACTGATTCGTACTTATTAATATACCTATTGCAATTGGTAAATCAATTGAAGCACCTCCTTTTCTAATACTTGCCGGCGCTAAATTTACAACAATTTTTCTGCTCTCAAATTCATATCCAGAATTTTTAATCGCTATGCTAACTCTTTCCTTTGACTCTTTAATGCTTTCATCTGGAAGACCAACGATATCAAACTCTGGAATTCCTGCAGAAACATCAACTTCGACTTGAACTGTGTAGCCATCAAGTCCATTTAAGTAAACACTCTTTATAGTAGATAACAAAAAATTCTCCTATCCCCTCCTAAAACAATGTATCTATTTCATAATGTAACCTTTTTTTATTTCTATAAGCTTCTATAATAAATTAAGTAGTCAGAATTCATTAATAAGCATACAAAAAAAGACACATTAAAACAAAACGTAATTACTTACGCGTGTCATAATGTGTCCCCAACAATTGAAATTAATATACAACGCAATTTTTAATTTGTCAATACTAATTTGTAATTTTATTGTTTTCTTTTAGCAAGTCTCTTATTTCTTTTAGTAGTTTTACTTCTTCCTTTTCCTCTTTTGCTTCTTCTTCCTTCTTTTCTTTTTTGAATTTGCTATCTAAGCTATTAATTGCTTTTACAAATAAGAAAATGCAAAGTGCTATTATTAAAAAGTCCACTACCTGTTGAATAAATAGTCCATATTTTACTTCTGCATTAAATACTTTGATACTTAAGTCACTAAAGTCAATTCCTCCAATTATAATTCCAACAAGTGGCATTATGATATTGTTAACAAGTGATGTTACTATGTTGCTAAATGCACCACCCATTACTACACCAACAGCTAAATCAACTACGTTTCCTCTCATAATAAATTTTTTAAATTCTGACGCACCTTTTTTTACACTCTCATTGGCTTTTTTTACATTATCATTTATTTTCTTCATATTTTCATTTGCCTTCATTTGTTTTTCAGTAGCATTTTTTTCTGTTTTCGTTATTTTTTCTTTTCCAATTTTTTGTGTATTTTCTACATTTTCTTTTTCAATTTTTTCTGTATTTTCTACATTTTCTTTTTCAATTTTTTCTGTATTTTCTAACTTTTCTTGTTTCATTTTTTTACCTTTCATTTTTCTATGTTCTCTAATTTTATTTTTATAGTTTTGCAATTAATGCTTTTATTTTTATTCCTTGCTCCATAAACATTTTTTCATGTTCAGTTTGAATGTTTTCCTCATCTTCCCAGAAGTTTTCTTCATTTTCCAAGTCGTAGGTTATTTTTTTTATAATATAGCCAGAGTTTTCAAACGATTTTATTGATGCAGCAAATAAGTCATCGTCATCTGTTTTGAAATAAATCTCACCTTTTAAGAAAATTTTATATTGTTCGAGTTGTCTTTCATGTGTGAGTCTTTTTTTATGATGCTTTCCCTTTGGCCAAGGGTTACAAAAATTTATATATATTCTTCTAATCTCATCATCTTTTCCAAAAATATTTGATATGTTTGAAATATCATATCTTGTTAATATAACATTTTTAACAATTTTCTCTTTTTCAATTTCATTTTCAATAACTTCTGCATCAGTCGATTTTCTTATTCCAAATGATGCTTCAATATTTCTCTTTGCCATTCCAAGCATTGCATCAACTAGATCAATTGCTATGTAATTTATATTTAAATTCTTTTTTGCAACCTGAGCTATAAAATTACCTTTGCCACATCCAAGTTCTAAATAAATTTTATTGTTATTTTCAAATGCAGTTTTCCACTTGTTTTTCATATCTTGTGGATTATCAATATAAAAAGGACTTGTTTCTAGCTCATTTCTCGCCCATGGCTTAAATCTAATTCTCATTTTCGCTCCTTATGAACATATTTTATTCAATTTTTGTTGTATTGTCAATATTTTTGTGATATAATGCTAGAAAATCAAGTATGTTTGGAGGTTTTATTTTTGAAAATAACATCTGATAATGAAACTCTTGCTAAAAACAAAGTATTAATTTTATATACTTTAAATAAAGTGGGAAAACCTATTACAAATGATGAATTGTATACGATTGTTAAATCAGTGTATGATTTAAATTATTTTTATTTTGAACAATTTTTGTTAGATTTAATTGACTCTAAATATATTATACGTTTTGAAAAGGGAATACAAATATTTTATAATATTACTGACAAAGGTAAAGAGACTCTTGAACTTACAGTTGATATGTTGCCCGGTATAGAAAAATTAAAAGTAGATACTAATTTTAAAAGCAATATTGAAAACTCTGAAAATGAACAATCTGTAGTCGCTGAATTTACACCTAAAAGTGAAAATGAGTATGAGGTTCAGTGTCAAATCATAGAAAATGGAGATATTATATTTGAAATTAAAACTTTAGCTTATTCTATTGAACAAGCCCAAAGTATTATAAATAATTGGAAACAAGATGCCAAAACTTTGTACCCTGAGCTTCTTTCAATTTTAAATAAGCAAAAAAAAGCAGAAAATAGCTAATTACTTTTTCTGCTTTTTTCATTTATTCACTCATTAAAAATTTTTTTCTATTATGGTTTTAATTCCATCATCGGAATTTTAACCTTTCTTTCTATCGTCATTATCTGAATTTCCGATTTTCTTTTCAATATCGCTATTAGAATTTTCACTTTCATTTTCTATATTGTTATTAGAGTTTATACTTTCATCTGCAGCCTCTCTATTAGAATTTTCGCTTTCATTTTCTATATCATCAATTACTATTTGTCTATTACTATCTAATTTAAATCTTGGTAGTTCTGGTAGTTCCTTTAAAGACCTTATATTAAACATTTTTAAAAACTCGCCTGTTACTTTATATGTCATCGGTTTTCCTGGCAAATCGGCTTTTCCCGCCTGCTCGATTAATCCATAATCTTGAAGCTTATAGATTGTGCCTGATGAATCAGTTCCTCTAATTGTATCAATATCGGCTTTAGTTATTCTATTATTATATGCAACTATTGCTAAAACCTCCATTGCTGCATTTGATAGTTGCATCTTAACCCTTTTGTCTAATATTGGATATAAATATTCATAATATTCTTTTTTAGATGCAAGCTCAAAGCCATCATCAACTCTTATAATTTGGATTCCACGATTTTCACTTTTATATTCATCTTGCATATTTAAAATCGCTTTGTTAATTGAGTCAGCGTCTAAGTCAAGTATAGACATAAGTTCTCTCATTTTAACATTTCTAGATGATGCAAATAGTATTGCTTCAATTATTCCTTTTATTTTTTCTTCATTCATTTTATTGTCCTTATTAATAGTAAAAATTTTTTATAAAATACTTGATTACTGCTCTTGAATTAAAATGTTTTTAAATGTAAATGAATATGTGCTTCCATCTGCTAGCATTCCAAAATTAAGTGCAATATACATCGTTGATTGAGATGCTGTAAATTCATTAGTAATTTTTGTGTATGTTGAACTTTTGGTGTTTGATAAATATACAGTATTTACTGAATTAGATGAATTATCGCCATCTGCCACAGCCTTTAGAACCTGAAAACCTGCTCCACTATACGATGATGAAAGTGCTGTTGATCCTGAATTATTTGTATATTCAAGAGAAATATCATATTTTTTTCCGCTCGTTACACTAATTGGCAAATAAAGTATTTCCCATCCACCGCCTCCAGTTACGCTAACTTTAGTTTCCTCTGTTGTATCATTGTAGGTAAATGTAAACCTGCTCTCGTATAATTTGTTCCACTTGCTAATATTTTGTTCATCAACAAAAAGTGTTTTATTAGGTAAGCTTGAATAATCCTCAGATATTCTATAATATTTTGATCCTTTATATTCAACTCCTGCAGTATAATAAATAGTTCTTGTCTTTCCATTTATTATATATACATTAGTTAATGAAGATGATGTAGAAGTACTAGAAATTCCATAGTTGTTTGATCCATAATTTAAAGTTGTTAAATGAATGTTAAACTTATTTTGAAGGTCAGTATTTAACTTATCAGCATTTATTACATAGTAAACACTTCCATCATTTGGATTTTTTACAGTCCTTCCATCTCCCTGTTGTTTATATAGAAAAGATGAGCTACCAGTATCTCCTGAATAAATAGGCCCAACTTGTGCAATTGAATCTGCTGAGCCATAAATTTGTGATATGCTTTCGTTTAGTGATGTTAAATCGTTCTTGAATTTTGTGTACTTATCAGTTTCAAGAACAGTAGTAATTTTCATAGTTGCTGTTCCTGCAATCATTGAAAGAACAGCTATGGTGATAACTAAAACTGTTAACGTAATTCCTTTTTCCTTCATTTGTTTTTTTCCTTTTTTCTTAATATAAGTTATTTTTACCACAAAAAACAGAAAATAGCAATATTTTTTACTATTTTCTGTTTTTCAAATATTATAAGCTTTATTCGCTTATTTCAAGTCCATCATCTTTTCTATTTTTTTCATTTTTTGATTTATCATTTTTAGATTTTGTGTCTTTTTTTATTTCATCACTTTTTACTTTTTTAGCTTTTATTTTTTTATTATCATCTTCTAGTATTTTTTTATAATCTATAGGCTCGTCAATCTTTTGGCCTTCAGCTAAAAAAGCTTTTTCCTCTTTAGAAAGAGAATTAAACCCATCTAATTCTTTATAATCTGTTCCATCTTCTACGTCCACATCAACCTGACCTACATAGCTCAAGACTCTTCTAAAATTAGTATTAAAATCTTTAATTGCATTAATAACTTGTGACATAACTTAAATTTATGATTATTTAATCATAACTCCTTTCTTAGTATAGCCTTATTTTAGCACAATTTCCGCATATTTGCAATATATTCGCAAATATTTATTTCAAATTTGTTACAGGTTATTTTACAACAATCTCTCCGTTTTCTGCAGTAACATTTATTGTATCCTTTACTTTTCCATCAAGAATTGCTTCAGCTACCTTGTCTTCAATCATTGTTTGTATTGCTCTATTTAGAGGTCTTGCTCCATAAGCATCGTCAATTCCTTTTTCTGCAACTAGATCTTTTGCTTTGTCATCAACTTTAAGAGTGATATCTCTTTGTTTCATTAGATTTTCAACTTTTCCTATCATTAAGTCAACAATTTTTCTTATATCATCTTTTTGCAATTTGTGGAATACAATAATATCATCAATACGGTTTAGAAATTCTGGTTTAAATTCTTTCTTTAATTCTGCCATAACTTCTTCCTTGGTTTTATTGTATTCTTTTTCAGGATCATTTTCATCTTTACTTGATGTAAATCCAAGTGTTTTCTTTTCAGTAATTAGTCTAGCTCCAACATTTGAAGTCATAATTATTATTGTATTTTTAAAGTTGACTGTTCTTCCCTGTGAATCTGTAAGTCTTCCATCGTCTAAAACTTGTAGTAAAATATTCATTACATCTGGATGAGCTTTTTCAATTTCATCAAATAGGATAACAGAATATGGTTTTCTTCTAACTTTTTCTGTTAATTGTCCTGCTTCATCATATCCTACGTATCCTGGAGGAGCACCTATTAATTTGGCAGTCGATTGTGATTCCATATATTCAGACATATCGATTCTTATTAGTGAATCCTCTGTTCCAAACAAACTTTCAGCCAATGCTTTTGAAAGTTCGGTTTTTCCAACACCAGTTGGTCCTAAGAATAGGAATGAACCTATTGGCTTATTTGGATCTTTTAATCCCAATCTACTTCTTTTTATTGCGTCAGCTACTGCTTTAACAGCTTCGTTTTGGCCAATTACTCTCTTGTGTAAGCTTTGTTCTAGATTTTTTAATTTTTCACTTTCAGTTTCTGATACTTTTGAAACTGGTATTCCTGTCCAAGCTGAAACAACTTCGCAAATATCTTCTTCTTTTAAAGTTAGTATTTGTTTTGATTGTTTAGTTTTCCAGTCATTTTTCTGTTTTTCAAGTTCTTTCTTCTTTTTATTTTCTTCGTCTCTTATTTTTGCAGCTTTTTCGTAATCTTGAGAACGTATAACATCTTCCTTTTCCTTATCAAGTCTATCTATTTCATCCTGCAATTTTTTGAATGAATCAGGCTCCATATAACTTTTCATTTTAAGTCTTGAAGCAGCTTCATCCATTAAGTCTATGGCTTTATCAGGTAAAAATCTATCGTTTATATATCTCGAAGAAAGCTCAACGCAAGCTTTTATTGCATCGTCCCCAATTTTTACGTTATGATGAGCCTCATATTTATCACGAAGTCCTTGTAAAATCTTTATGCTATCTTCTTCTGATGGTTCTTGTACTAATACCTGGCTAAATCTTCTCTCTAATGCGGCATCTTTTTCAATAAACTTCCTGTATTCTTTTAATGTTGTTGCACCAACTAATTGTATTTCTCCTCTTGCAAGCATAGGTTTTAGAATATTAGCGGCATCTATTGCACCTTCTGCTGAGCCGGCTCCAACTATTGTGTGAATCTCATCTATAAATAGTATGACGTCCTTTGCTTTTTGAACTTCTTTCAATAGCTTTTTGATTCTTTCCTCAAAGTCACCTCTATATTTAGCTCCCGCTACCATATTTGCCATATCAACGCTTACAACTCTTTTATTTTTAAGTTGTTCTGGAACATCGTTTGCTACAATTTTTTCGGCTAGTCCTTCTACTACTGCTGTTTTTCCAACTCCCGGTTCACCAATTAGGCAAGGATTGTTTTT
>CACXCH010000120.1 GCA_902766085.1 uncultured Eubacteriales bacterium | reverse complement strand
TGTTACTGTTTTTGTTTTTACTTGAACTACTTTGTCAACTGGTTCTTTTATTACATTTTCTGATACTACTGTTCTTTCAATTTCGTTTCCATTTTGGTATTTAATACGATATGTTACTTCTTTTATACCATTTGAACCGGCTGTGATTACTTTTTCTTGTGTATCACCGCTTCCATCTGATACATCCTTTGTGATTGTTTCAAATGGAATTTCCTCTTGGACTGTAACTACTTTTTCAACTATTGATTTGTAACTTTCTAGTATTTCGTCCTCTGATAATGTTATAGATTCAGCTTCCTTTTGAACCTCACCTTTTGTAATTGTGATTGTTTTGTTATCGCTTAGGTCTGATTCTAAATCAGGTATTACTGTTTCTCCATCAACTACAACAATATTGTTTTCATCTAAGATATCTCTAACTTTTGTTGATGAGGTAATAACATTCATTTCGTATCCACTTGAAAGTATAATTTTAACGTTTTTTACTTGATTAGTGTTTGCCATAACACCCATCATACCCATAATAATGAATATGATAATAGAAATTGCAATAACCTTCTTTAGTGAAATAGTTGCTCTTTCTGGTATGTTTTGCTTTTTACTAATATGTTTCCTCATAAATCCTCCTTTTGAGTAACAACACGTTTATTATAACATTTATAAAAATAAAAGTCAAATTTCAAAAAGCCTACTTGCGTTTTCATAAGATTTTTCAGCGATTTCGTACATTTCTTTATTTTTAAATTTTGCTATTTTCTCTATTATGTATACCAAATTTCTTGAATCATTTCTTGTTCCTCTTACAGGTTCTGGAGCTAAGTAAGGGCTATCAGTTTCTATTAAAAATTTGTCGTCAGGTACCATTTGTACAATTTCTTCTGCATTTTTTGCATTTTTAAAAGTGCAAGTTCCTGAAAATGAAATATAAAATCCGAGTTTTAAAGCTTCTTTTACTAGTTCTCTATTAAATGGACAGCAATGAAGCTCTCCCTTTTTGTTTACAGGATGCTCTTTAAGTATTTGCAAAGTATCCATTACAGCTTCTCTTGTATGTATTACTATTGGTAAATTAAATTTATTTGCAAGTTCAATTTGCCTTATAAATACCTCTTTTTGTTTGTCTTTTTCTAGTGAATAGTGATAGTCTAATCCTATTTCTCCTATTGCTACAATCTTTTTAGATTTTTTTAGTTTTCTATCAGAGCTTTGTTCATTTGTTGTATTATTTATATTGTTATTGGTTAGTTCCATGCTCAGAATTTTGTCTAATTCTTCTACTTCTTGCTCATAGTTGTCATCAATATCGTTGGGCGAAATTCCTAGTGTTGTATAAATAAAATCATATTTTTTTGCAAGATCTAATCCATTTTTTGAGCCCTGTAAACTATATCCTGCAGAAATAATTTTTTCTACTCCTGATTCGTGGATTTTTTTTATTACTTCATCTCTATCAGGATCAAATTGTTCATCATCATAGTGAGCATGTGATTCAAATATTCGCATTTTTCCTCCACTTTTTAGTTATATTTAACATCACTTTTTAATTATATTTCCTATTGATAGTTTTAAAGAAAAATAAATGTTATTTTTTGAGAAAAGTATGCAAATTTGAACAAAGATTTAAAAATATTTCTCAAAAAAATTTTCATTTATTTTTCATTATTTTTTATAATATATAATATGATTTTTTCTATCAATTTTAACATTTACACACTTAAGAAAATACTGCAACAGCAGTTGCTATCGCATATTTCTCAATATGTGATATTGAAACATCAATTTTTACCTTTTTTAAGTTTACTCCAATCAAGTTTACAAAAGGTCTATTTCCATCTTCTTTTAAAATTTCTACATTTTTCCATGATATTTCAAATTTACTTCTTAGCTTTGGTGATATTGCTTTAAATACGGCTTCCTTAGCGGCAAATCTTGCCGCATAGCTTTGATATTTATTTCTTCCTTTTTTTTCACAATAAGCAATTTCATTGTCCGTAAATACTCTAATGGTGAAGTTTTTGTCTTTCATTGCTTCTTTTATTCTTTCAACTTCTATTATGTCATTTCCAACATATATGTTCATCTTTTTTCCCCTATACATTTTTATACAAATAAGCTATTCTTATTAGAACATGTAATTTATCTTAGTAAACACACTAGAATAATTGTAATTAATATAATAATTGTAATAATTTTTCTATACTTTTTATCATTTAATTTGTTGTTTTTATACATTAAGTCGAATTCATCGTCAATTTTGATGTACCTGTTGTCAAGTTCTAAGGAGCTTTCTATCTTTTTAGCTAGTTCATTTCCTTTTGTATCGTCAGTAATTTTCACATTGTAAATACCGCCTGTGAATTTTACAAAGTCCTCTCTGACTCTGTCAAATTTGTTTGGATTTTGAATGTCTTTAGCAATTATATTTAAGTAAATCATTTTGTATAGCTCTAAAATGTACATATATATGTAATTTTGGTTTTCCTCTTTTGATATCTCAGAAATAGCGTAAGATGTATCTTCCCTTAAGTTTATCTGCTTCATTTCCTTGCGTTCTCTGTATTCTTTTAAGTAGTTTGCTTCTTCTCTTTTTGATGTTATGGCAAAGCAAACTCCTGCATTGAAACATACAACTTGCGTTGTTCCTTTCTGAAAAATACTGCAGTCATAGTTTGCGCAAACAACAGCCCTTAAGTCATTTGTCATTTCTTCAAATTCTTTTGTATTTATAAGATTAAATGTCCAAAACATATAATCTCTGACGGCTGGTAAGAAAAAGTCATATATTTCTTTATTGTTCTTCTTATTGAAAAATTTAATTTTATATCCATCGTCAAGCAATGTTTCATAATAACCTTGCATTCTATTTTTTGCAATTATATATGGATAAATTCGTTTCTCTCTTTTTGTTTCATTTTTTTCATCTTCATCTTTGTCACTTAAATCCATATTATTTTGTTCTTTACTACTTAGTTCTTTATCGTTTTTCTCGTTATTTCTTGTTTTTTTCTTTTTACTAGTAAGTTCTTCTCTACTTATTGTTTCATTGCTTTGCTCTTTGATGCCTATTGTTTTATCGCCTTTTTCTTTACTACTTATCGTATTGTTAACTTGCTTTTTTTCTTCCATCTTTTGTTCCCTCATTTCTAAAAATTATTCTAGTATGTCGGTATAATAATTTGCATTTTGGTCTTGAGCCTTATGCCATTTTCCGATGAAGCTTACTACTAAATTTTGTAATAAATAGTATTGTGGTTGTACAGCTATGTTTCCATCAGAGTCTATTGCTCCCCATTTTCCATCTTGCTTCACTGAAGCATATCCATATTGGTTTTGCATTGTTGCATCATCATATATGTAATTTACAATTACTTCTCCTTTTGAGTTTACAAATCCGTATTTACCATTTTGTTTTGATAAATATAATGTGTGAGCTGGGAATATGGTTTGTTCATCTGTTGAATTTAGTTGGAAAGTGTAAAATTTGTATTCTCCATTTTCTCTTAATCTTATATAATTGTTACTTGTGTTTATCTCTGATACTATTCCTGTACATTTTGTTTCAAATTGTTGATTTATTAAATCAGATGTTCCATCTGGATTGTTTGCTTCTATAAATCCTTCATCCGACATATATGAAATTGAATCATATTTAAAATCAAGCTTTGTCTCTCCTGTTGTTGATATTATTCCGTATTTGCCATCTTGCTTTGCTATGTAATTGTTATCAAATGCATATTTTAGGTCATCATAGTTATTAGCTAATACTTCAGAGCCATCACTATAAATTATTCCATATTTAGATTTTTGTTTTATTATTATGTTATCACCATTGATGCTTACAACTTCATCGAATCCGCTATTTGCAATTACATTTGAGTCTTTATCTATGATTTCAAGTTTTCCATTTTCTTTTACTACATAAAAGTTGTTGCCTGTTACATTTTCTATTTCATCATATTTGCATTCTAAAACCTGTTTTTTATCGTAAGTGATAACTCCGTATTTGCTACTATCATTTTTTACAATATAGCCATCCTCATAAGAATTTGTTAGAGGTTTTATGTCCGCATATTGATTTGCTATGATTATATTTCCTGAGTCGTCAACTAGTCCTTTTAGATTGTCCTTTTCTGTTATGAAACTGTTTTCTACTCCTTCTAGAGGTGTTATTGATGTATATTCTGGTGCTATTAATTCTTTTCCGTTAAAGTTTATTAGCCCATATAATCCATCTTTAGAAACTTTTAATGCATTTTTGTCATAGTATACATTCCCATTTGCATCAATATTTTGAAGGGCTTCTACAGTATCATAAGACGTAAAAAGATTGTTTTGTTTTTCATCAATTGCTTTTGATGTATATGTTCCATCATCAAGATTTACATTTTCTTGTACAATAAATATGCCTCTTGAGCTGTTTGGAATTACAACCATTTCGTCATATATTGGTTCTATAATTGTGTCCCCTTTTGAGTTGATTACTCCCCATTTATCATTTGAATAAATTGTGATGTATGAATTAGAAATTGATATTGAACTTTTTGATGTTTTTTTGCTACCTTTGATATCATCATAGTTTACTAGAACAACTATTCCTGCTATTATTAAAGCAAAAATTAATGTCACAGCTATTACTTTTTTTATATTAAGGTGCTCATCACTATATCTTTTTCCTCTACCCATATTGCAACAATCCTTTCTACTTTTTTCGATTATATTTTTGTTTATTGCGTTTATACTTTATCTTTTCATTTATGCTCATACTTTTTTATTTGTCTTTTGTTCAACTTTTGTATATATTCATTTTTTATCGCTTTATATGTATCCTTTTTTGTTTATCTTTTTTATTGCTTTTTATATATCTATTTTTTATTTTTTTATAATTTTTGATACTATAACAGTCATATCATCTGTTGGCTTTCCTATGTCATTGTCAATTGATTCTTTTAAAATAATATCAGCTATTCTTTCTGGTATATCTGTTTGGATATTTTCTAATAAATCTTTTAGCCATGTTTCGCGGTTTTCAAATTCTTTATTTGAATCGATTATTCCATCACTGCACATTACAATTATTGCTCCATTTTCGAGCTGTTTTTCAAATGTGTCTATTTTTGCATTGTTTAATATTCCTGTTGGAAGTGAGCTTGATTCAATAAGTGTAACTTTGTTATCTGTTTTTATATATGTTGGACAAGCTCCACTTTTTAATAATTGAAGCTTTCCTGAATATAAATCAAATATTCCTATATCAAGTGTAGCATACATTTCTTTTTCATTTGAGGTTATTATTGCGGAGTTTATTAAATTTATTGCTGTTTCTTTGTTAAAACCTGATGAAAATAATCTTTCTAGCATACTTATTGCAATTTTGCTATTTTTTAGAGCATTAGGTCCTGAACCCATTCCATCACTTATAGCAAGCATATATTTTCCATCTTTTAGTTTCATATTTGAGATTATGTCTCCTGAAACTATTGAATCTATTTTCTTTGCTTTTGCAATACCTGTTTGAAGTAAGAATTTGTCTGCTGATATATATGTAAATTCACAGTTGTTTTTGTTTAAACGTATTCCACATTTTTGGTCCTCTGTTTCTAAGTTTTGGTGTAACCCATTTGAAACAATCCTTTGTACCTTTTTTATTGGACATTCAAAGTCTGTATCCTCATTACATTTGTCAATATAAATTTTGGCTGTTAATCTGCCTGTATCCTCTTTTTGTATTTTTATATCTTTTAGTAATATTTTTTCATCAGCTAGGTCACTTTTTATTTGTTCTATTTGCTCAGTAAATGGAGCATTTGTTGGTTTTTTCTCTATATTGTTTGCAATATTATCTATAGCTTCTTTAACATATCCAAGTTCATTTGAAACCTGCTCGTTGTTTTCATGCAATCTTTTAGTCCATATTATATCTTTTTTACATTCGTTAAAACTAGAATTTATTGCTTTTAATATTTGTCTAATTTGGTCTTGCTCAAGTCCTCTAGACTCTATGTCTGTTGAGTTCATTAAATAAATATTATTTTTTGCAAGTATTGCAATCAGCATATTGTCAGTTAGAATCCCATTTTTCAATGTTTCCTCATAAATATCTTTAAGAATATCATTTTTATTTTCATTTATGTAGTCAAATAAAATATTATCTTGCATTCCTTGCAAATTTGATTGAACCTTTTCTTCAAATGTAGCTAGGTTATCATCTCCTGATGCTTGCTTTGTTATATTTTTCGACATTTCGTCAACAGTTTTTGCAATACTGTTAAGTTGCAATATTGTGTCAGAACTTTCTTCTATACGGCCAGTTGATTCTGGTAATAATAATGTACGTGGGAATATATCCTCTACATTCAATTTGAACGACCTTGGAACCGCTAAAAGTCCGATTGAAGCAATTAAGATCTCTTGGAACATTATCATATTATTAGAACCACCATTTGAAACATAAGCCATAATAACATTTCCGAGTATAAAACCAGCAATTACGCCTATTTTTCCAAATTTATTAAGAAGCCCGGCAAGCATACCAGAAATCGCATAAGCCGCAATTAAGCTTGTACTACCTCCTCCAATAATACCAAGTACAACTCCAACGGTAATACCGGAAACTCCTCCTACAAGTATTCCATTTCTATAGCCTAGTAAAAGAACTATAAAAATGCATATAATGTTTCTAATTGAAAATGAAAATATACTTAAATTTCCAAGAGCAGAAGAAGCAATTGCAATCATTAAGCTTGCGCCAACAACTTCCTCTATTGAAAAAGCCCTTTTTATGCCATATTTGCTTATTACCTGAATTGAGTTTACAAATATTTTGTAAAAAATATAAGAGGCTACACTTAGTATAATCGCAATCATCAAGTCATATACTAAAAAATTTGTTAAGAACATTTTTCCAAGTAACACACCCAATACTGATATAAACAAATATCCTCCAAGATTAAGTTGCTCTGTTCTTTCATCATTTCTTGTAGGCTTTTTTATTAAAGTTAGTACTAAAAATACAACTGATATAATAATATATGTAATAACAGATGATGCATTAAATTTTACAATGGTTCCTAGCAAGCTTGAAATATATACAATTGCAATTGGCATACCAGAGCTAATTGATGCAGCACACATAGCTATGCCAAATGGTGAAATTGGCAAGCTTTGAGATCCCCCTAAAGAACACATTGATACTAAAAATGTTATTATATATATAGCAATATTTTGCCATGTAAAAAGATTTGTAATAATGCCCCTTACGTCTATTTTTTCAATGTCATTTGTAGATTCTTGATTTTTGAATTTTTCTCTTTTTTCGTAATTTTCCGAAATATTTTGTATCATATTCCACCTCTAAACTTTTGATTTTATGAGTGTTATTTTAATATTTATCCTTTGTATAATTTGTCAAAAGTAGTAGCAATTTTTCGAGAATTTTTCTACATTTTACGAGCATATTCTATAATATTTTTATAAAAATTACAATAGGGTAATTCAAAAAAACAGCTTCTTATGTTACAGGTTAATGTTTTATTAATTAGACTACAGCAAAGCATAATATTTAATGGCTCGTAGACTTGCTGTTTTGAACGCCTCCACCTAATGTGACAAACAAAAATTACAAGTAATTTTTGTTTGCACTTTCTAAGGAACGTTCAAAAATTTCGCCCTTCGCTAAAGCTCCGGTTGGTCGCTGAAGGCGCGTCTTACTCGCCTATTAAATATTATGCTTTTTAGCTTCTTTATTAAAAAACATTAACCTGTAACATTCTTGTGTTTCATTGAACTAAAAAATAACGAAGATTAAAATCTTCGTTATTTTTTAGTTTATTTTGAAATTATTTAAGCTTCGTTTTAAGAATTTCTATTTTGATGCTGCTATTTTTTTAATAGTTATTTATTTTTCTTTCTGATGATTATTGCTCCGGCTAGTACAAATCCTAATGCAATTATTGAAGCTATAATCATTGGAACGTAGTTCTTGTTTGCACCTGTTGGAGGCATAAATACTATCTTTTGAGCACTATCAGCATCAACCTCTTTTGGAGTTACTAAATCAACGCTTGTATATACATTTTCTGATGCATTGTTTCCTAAACTTTGGTCTGACATTTCTTGGTTCCCTACTATTGAGAATTGCATTCTTCTACCTACTGTGTTTGATGAAATTATGATTTCACTTAAGTTGTTGTATGTTAAGTTTGAACCAGTTGTTGATGTTAAGATTCCTGATGTTGTAAGAGTTGTACTTGATGAATTTGAACCATCGTTTGCACAAGTTGGTGATAAAGCT
>CACXCH010000119.1 GCA_902766085.1 uncultured Eubacteriales bacterium | reverse complement strand
TTGCTCCAAAAGTAGTTTTCGTCGAACTCTTGTAAAGCATTGAAAATACTGAAGTTCGCAAAATTTTATTTTAAAAGTAAGTCAATTTATATTGGCTTATTTTTTTGTATTTAAAATAAGTTTTTGCTAATTTTTTATTATGAATACAAGAAAAAGCCTTCTAAATATTGTAAAAAGGAGGGTTTTATGATATGATACACATAATTGAAAAAGAAATAGCTATTGATGAAGAATTACTTTCTAAAATAAAATGGGCTTGCACTTTTAGTAATTGCGAACCAAAGATAAAGAATGGTAATTTGAAAATGATTGAAAAAACTAATCTAGCCTATGTAGTACCACATAAAGTTTATGTGAAAGATAAAATATTTTTATTTTTCAATGAACATGATTATTTCTATATTGACTCGTTGGTTAATAAATATCCAATTTCAAAATTACGCGAAATTATCAAGGAAAACAGCTAATACTAAAAGGTCTATTTTTATATTAATAATTTAAAGTGTTAGTTGGAATAAAATCTATCTAACACTTTTTCTGATTTAAGGAGGAGAAAAATTTGGAGGAAGCGGAAGTAATTGATGTTTCGAAAGAAAAAATAGCTGGAATTTATATTAGAGTTAGTACGGAAGATCAAGCAAGGGAACGGATTTAGCTTGCCTGAACAAAAAGAAAAATTAGAACAACTTTGTAAATATAAAGATTTTAAAGTCTACAAAGTCTATAAAGATGCAGGAATTTCTGCAAAAGATATGGAACATAGACCACAATTTCAAGAAATGCTACAAGATATGAGAGATGGAAAAATAAATTATATTGTAGCATACAAATTAGATAGAGTAACGCGTTCTGTAAAAGATTTAGAGGCATTAATAACAGAACTTGAAAAATATCATTGCTTTTTAGTTTGCGATAGAGATGATGTAAACACTTCAACCGCAAATGGAAGATTTTTTATAAGAATGCTAACAGTCTTATCTCAACTTGAAATTGAGATTGTATCAGAAAGAACAATTTTTGGACTGGGTGGAGCAATAAAAGCAGGACATATACCAGGGAAAACTCCACTTGGGTATTTTAGAGATAATGATAAAAAATTAAAAATCAATAACTATACAAAGGATATTGTAATAAGGATTTTTGAACTATATCTTGAAGGAAAAAGTTATCAAACAATTGCAAATATTTTTAACAAAGAAGGAGTATTAGCAACAGAAAGGAAAAAATGGAACGATTCAAAGGTTGAAGCGATTATTAATAATAAAATTTATGTTGGAGATTATGAAAGATACAAGAGAACAAGTGAAAAAGAAAATGTGATTTATAGAGATGTTGTTCCACCAATAATTAGTAGAGCAATGTGGGAGGAAGTCCAAAATCAAAAAGAAAAAAATCAAAGAGCATATTGCAGAAATAGAGTTTATATATTTTTTCAAAAATTAAAATGTCCAAAATGTGGTTCAATACTTACTTGCAAAGGAACTGGTGGAAAAAAATCAAAATATATGTATTATCATTGTGATAATTGTAAAACATATTACAACGAAGATAGAATTGAAGACTGCTTAATAAATTATATTTTAGAACTTGTTGCTTATGATTATAGTATTCAAAAATATTTTTATCCAATTTTGTCAGAAAAAGAAGAATCAAAAAATTATCAAAATGATTGAGATAAAAAAATTCAAACTAGGACTTGCAAAACCCGAAGGAAAAATTTATATAAGTGCAGTAATGCATAACTTAAACAAAAAAGAAATGAAAGAGTGGAAAAGAAACAACGAAGATGAAAAATAATTTTGAAAATTATTTTCTAATAAAGGGATTGGGACATAGTCCAATTAATTTGAATTTTAGGTTAGCCATTTTAAAAAATGGCTAACCGTATTCAGTACTTGCTTAAAATTAAAAAATTCAAATTCTTTTTGTAATTTTGTACATACAAAATTTTAGCTTGATTAATTTATTTAAGAAAGCAAAAATGTGAGAAAAGCTTAAAAAAATTTAATTAAATTTGTGTTTGAAAATAATAAAGATGACTGAAAAAATTTTAACGAAAATGAAAGTAACTTTATCATTTTATCACTCAAAAATATAAAGTTAATTGATAAAATTCATGAACAAAATTTAGCTATTTTTGATTTAGAATTTATTATTAAAACTTAAAAATTTTTATTAAGAAAAATAGAATAAATCAATAAAAATCGTTTCAAAAAAATTAGCATAATTTCATTTTTAAGCAAGCACTGAATGTGGTGGGCCACTTTTTAAAAGTAGCCACCCATTCAAATTTATGGAGCTATCGCCCCAATCCCTATTAAAAATTAAAAGAAATGGAGAAAAATGTTATGAAAAAATCAGATGAAAGATATGATAAAAATGAAAATTTAAAAGAAAGTTTTGTAGATAGCAGTAATGGAATAGAATACAAATTAGTTGGAGATTACTATTATCCAAATTTAGAAATTAAAGCAAAAAATCAAAACAAATTTGTAAAGAACAAGAAGTAACAGAATATTATGAAGGAAAAGAAGATATGCTAGAATGGGTAGGAAAAAAGAATAATATAAAAGCACAAGCAGAGGAAATAATTTATAATGAATTAATATGTAATTAAACAATATTATATGAATTAGATAATAATTTGTTTGAAAAAGGCAATAGATTTTTATAAGTCTATTGCTTTTTTTATTTATATAAAGTATAATATGTATGAAAAGTATAATAAGTATAATTAAGGAGGCATTGTATGGAAAAAGATAAGTTTGTAGGAATAAGTAAAGTTGGAGAAAAAGGACAGATTGTAATTCCAAAAGAAGCGAGAGATATGTTTAATATAAAGCCTGGAGATTCAATTATTGTTTTATGTGATAAAAAACAAGGATTAGCATTAGTAAAGGCTGAAGCAATAGAAGATTTAACAGATAAAATATTTCCAAAGGGAGGAAAATAAAAATGCTTGCAATTGAAACTAAAAATCTGACTAAAGTTTTTAAAGATAGGACAGCTGTAAATGGTATTGATTTAAAAATAAACGAAGGAGAACTATTTGCACTATTAGGAACAAATGGTGCAGGAAAAACTACAACAATAAAAATGTTGTCAACTTTAATATTTCCAAGTAGTGGAGAGATTAAAATAGAAGGATTAGATATAATAAAAGATAGACAAAAAATAAAAAAAATTATAAATGTATCACCGCAAGAAACAGCTATTGCACAAAATCTTTCTGTAAAAGAAAATTTGGAATTTATGGCGGGAGTATATGAAATTCAAAATAAGAATAAAAAAATAAATGAACTCGTAAAAATGTTTAATTTGGAAGGAGTTTTAAATCAAAGGGCAAAAACATTATCAGGTGGCTGGCAAAGAAAAGTATCTATTGCAATAGCATTAATAAATGATCCTAAAATACTATTTTTAGATGAACCAACTCTTGGTCTAGATGTCATTGCAAGAAAAGAATTATGGAATATAATAGAAAAATTAAAAGGACAAATTACAATAATTTTAACAACACACTATCTGGAAGAAGCAGAAAGTTTATCTGACAGAATAGGAATTATGTCAAAGGGAAATTTAATAGATGTTGGAACAACTGAAGAGTTAATTAAGAAAACAAATACAAATAATTTTGAAGATGCATTTGTAAAAATTGTAACAGGAGGCGAATTGTAGTATGAGAATATGGAATTTTGCTAAAAGAAATTTTAAGGAACTTATAAGAGATCCATTAAGTATAATATTCGCAATTGTTTTACCTGCATTTTTATTGTTTATATTTCAACAATTTGATATTCCAAATGATAGTTACAAGATAGAAAACTTTACTCCAGGAATTATTATATTTGGATTTTCTTTTATAACACTTTTTACTGCAATGCTGATTAGTAAAGATAGAACAACATCATTACTTGTAAGATTAGGAATTAGCCCAATGAGATCAGTAGAATATATATTAGGGTATATGTTATCAATTATTCCACTTATAATAATACAAAATATTTTATTATTTATTCTTGCAATTATACTAGGTTTAAATTTTAGTGTAAATATTATTTATGCAATAGTTATATCAATAGTTGTGGCAATATTATTTATTGCAATAGGTATAATAATAGGAAGTATTTTTACTGAAAAAGCTTCATCAGGAATATCAAGCATTATAGTTCAACTTGTATGTTTTACGAGTGGAATGTACTTTCCAAGAGAATTATTAGGAAAAACATTTTCAAAAGTTTGTGAATATTTACCTTTTGAATCTTGCGTAACAATAATAAAAGGAATAATGAATAATAATTTGGAAATTATATCTACAAGAAATATTGTTATATTTTGTACATATACAAGCGCAATTTTGGTAATTTCAATAATAACATTTAAAAGAAATATGGTTAGTGATAATAAATGATGTATTTTAAAAATCAAATAGCTAAGTTATTTCTGTAATGTTCTTAAAAAATAAATAGCTGAAATTTATATGATTTTTATTGAAAACATAAGAAATTTATGGTATTATAGCATTACAAAATTATTAAGAGAAAGTTGTTATAATATGAAAATATATGTTTATCTAGATGAAAGTGGATCAATTCATAAGAATAGTAAAACTAGATATTTTGCAGTTGGTGGCTATTTCTCATTTGAAAAAGATAAAATGAAAATAAAAGCTCTTTATAGAAGAGAAAACCTACATCTAAAAAGAGAGAAAAATATTCCATTAGAGCAAGAAATTAAATCTTATGATATGACAGAAAAAGAAAAAATAAAAATTTTAAATAAAATTCAAGATGTTGATACTTTTCAAGGATGCGTGAAAGTTTTTGACAAACACTCTATGAAAAAAGAAATAGTTGATTCAAATATCTTCTTTAACTATGCAGTTAAAATTGTAATATTGGATTGTATTCTACCTGCATTAGATTTAAAAAATATTAATGAACCAATTGAGTTTATTATAAGTATTGATAATAGAAATATTCGTGTTGGAGATTTGAACAATCTTGAAACTTATTTGAAAACTGAATTTTGCATTTTTAATGATGATTTTAAAATAACTTATTATGACTCTAAAACAAATTATGGAATCCAGTTAGCAGATTTAATAGTGAATACTTTTTATAATAAATACAAAGATATTACAATAGTTGAAAACTTAATTAAAACTTTAAAGCCAAAAAACTTTAGAGAAAGTATTTTTCCAAAGAAAATGAATAGAAATTAAAAATTTTGAATAAAATAATTATGAAAATATGTTTGACATATAGGTTTTTATATGTTATACTATTTTTAGTAAGACCTAGGTATGGTAGCTAAATGCTAAACGTATGTTAAGTACGTTGCCACCTAGGCATTTTTTATTTTTATTATAAATATAAGTAATTTTTTGAAAATGTAATTGTAAATTTATAATTAAATAGTTTTGCAAAAATATAAAACTTATGTTAAGCTAAAGCTAAACTGATTGATATTATATATTAATCGTTGATGAGAGATTTTAATAAAAAGTTGTAAATATCTACAATATCTGTTCCAACGACGTATCTGTTTTAACGAATAAAATAAATGATTTAAAACAGAAATACAAATTTTAGTTATATTTTTATAGGACAAAAAAATCAAATATTTTGCTCTATAAATTTTTATAGGGCAAAAAAATTGGAAAATTTGCCCTATAATTTTTATTCAAAAAGATTGAATATTGAAGATATATATGATACAATACAAGTGTTCGTAAAAACATGAGTGTTATATAATAAGTCTCCCAATTATAAGATTGAAAAATATTTGAAAAAGTTGTATAAAATAAAGATTATTAATTTATTATGTTATATGTTGATTTGTATTAAAAAATAAAAGGAGTTTATAAATTATGAAATCACAAATTGAGGAAAAAAGATGTGAATT
>CACXCH010000118.1 GCA_902766085.1 uncultured Eubacteriales bacterium | reverse complement strand
AGCATAAAAGCTAAACCTTATACCAATTCTTTCATAATTATTAATCATTGAAACTTGTGAAGTTATTCCTTCACATTTTATTTCTTTCAACATTTGTTTTTCATTTCCTAAATCAACAATTAAATCTTGACCAGAAAATTCATCAGATATCAAATCTAATAATTTAAAAATATTTTTCATATTTGTATTATCATAAAAAATATTAATATCAACTTGTGGGTTTCCAAATAAATAACTATGCGTTTTTATACTTTGTGCCATAGATATAGAGATTCTTGTTTTACCATAATCACTATAAGTTATTCCATCAATAACAACATCAGGGAATTTTTTTGCTAATTCAGTCCACTCTTGTGAAGACTTTACAATTACTTTATCGATAACCCTTTTCCTTTTTTGTAATTTAATTTCTTCTGTATCTGTTTTAAGAATAGTAGGTAAATTTAAAATGTTCATTATTTCTGGATTTCGTGTTATTTTATTTATAAAAGCTTCCATTGTTTCTTCTGATCTTAATGACATTTTAACGCCTCCTAACTTTCTATTAAATATTTCGCAAAATTAATTTCTTTTATTGCTAATTTATATGCATTAGGTAAATATGTTTCATGTAACCATTTGTCTGCCATTTGTATTGCATAAGAAGGCACTGCTGGCTCAATTTTATACCCTGTCATCATTTCCCATCCTTCAATGTTGTGACCCTCCATTGTTCCTGAAGAGGTTCTCGGCTTCCCAGTAAAAATATTTGTATAAGTCTCTGCTGGTCTACCTGTTATAGCGTTGCCCTTTCTAGCCTTATTCCAATATTTACTATTTTTATAAGCTGCATATCCAGGATTGTCTTTCAACATTAAACTACCTGTACCGTATGAATCTGCCAATACATAAGTATTGGCTTTTAAATAAGCTACAATCCTTGAACTTTCTTTTTTTATTTCATATTCTACTTCTGGTCTCGCATCAGTTCCAAAAAACGGATGTTTCAATTTACTCAACACCTCTGTTCTCCAAGCAACACAAGCATATTCTAGTTCAGTTTCAAGTCTCATTAAAATTTCATTTGCTAAACCTTGTTTATCAAACTTCAACATTTTACTCACCTGTCCTTGTTTCATAAGTACCAAAAATTCTTATTACTCCAGGAACGCCATATTCATCAATACTTTCAATTTTTACCTTCCTTGCCATGTCCTTTTCGAGATTACTTAAAATAAATCTATCTCCATTATTTAGAACATATAAGTTTCCATCTAAATCTCTTTTAGGAATTTGAAGACTAATTCTTGTTTCATCTTCAACTCCTGGTTGAAAATTTTTTTCATCTCTAAGTTCCATAGTTACAAAAGATATAACATCAGTATAAACATCTTGATAATTTTCTTCGCCAGTTTTTTCATCATAACCAAGCCTTTGAATTGTTACTGTAGAATTTTGTTTTATTGCATTAATATTTCTAGTATAAAATTGCATTTCAAATTGATTTACAGATTGTAATATAAATATTTCATTAGGATTAATTTCTCTATAAAAAATTTGTCCTGGTTTCAATCTTTTTATATCATCCATAGTTATCAATCCATCTATTGTTGCATCTCTCATTGCTATATCATAAGTTGATCTCGTACTAGGATTTAAACTTAAATATCCTGTAATTTCTTCAGTTGATGATACTTTTATTTTTATTTTAAAGCCTTCCATTTTTTGATAAATATGTGCATAAGCTTCTGGATAATTCATAAGATTACCTCCTATATATTAGTATTAGGATATTCAGAAGCATCTGTCAATACTGCAAAAGTATTTCCATATTGAAAATTATCATCTAATTCAGATAATATTTCATCCAATATTTCATCACATTTATTAAGCATTTCCAAAGCCTTGCTATCCCAATCAATAGTCTGCAATATTGTTTTTGTAGAAACATTTTCCATTTGCTTAGGTAATCTAGCATACATTCCTGTGCATAATAAATAGCAAACATAATACAAATAAGCTATATCCAATAATTCAAGATTTAGCGAAAGTTGTTCTTCTGTATATTTTGAAATCTTTTTATTAATATAATTACCTGCTTTGATTTTAAAAGTAGGAGAGTTTATGACACTATCATCTAGTATTTCTTCAGGCACTCCTAATATCGCTCTAATTCTAATTCCTAATTCTTTTTGCGAAAAAATATCTTCAAATTGTCGTGTCATTTTACTCTCCTCCTTCCTCTATTAATCTAATTCTAATATAGCTGAAGCTCTTGAATCTATTTTGTTGAATCCTGCATTTTCAGTCATATAAGCCATTTGTGTTTGATTTGAAGAAGCTTTTTCAACTTCATTTATAACTGATCCAGCTTCTAATGTTCTTTCAATAGCATAATCTTTTGCTAAACCAACAATTTGATGTTTTTTTTCAGCTGTCAATGGAACATCTTCACTATAAATAACTTTTAATGTACTTAATAATCCTTGTGGGAATTCAAAAGTAACTTGTGGATTTATAGCATTTGTTAAGTTTTTATCCATTAAGATAGTACAAATTTGTGTATAAACATCCTCATCAACAAGTAATGTGTTATAATTGAATGGAGCTTGTTTGATTAAGAATTTTACTAATGTTGTTACATCTAATATTCCTGCTTTTCCTGCCTCATTTAATTCTGAACGCTTATAAACTGTTGCTGGATTTGTATTTCCATCTCCATTTAATACAACATCTATAACTGCTCCAACTTCATCATAAGATGCTTGTAATGAAACTAATTCCATTTGTTTTCTGAACATATCAATTGTTGTTCTTCTTAATACTTCATAAGTAGCTTTAACTCCAATTCCATATTTATATATTTTGATTGATGTTTCTCCTAGTTTCAATGTAGCAACTGGAATGTCAGCTCCTTCTGCAATTCTTCTCTTCTTTAATGCTTTTTTATTTTTATCTCCTGCTGGTGTATTAGATAAATCTAAAACAACTTGTTTTGCAGAATCTCCTGTAATCACTCTTGTGCTTGCTACTATGTCATTTATTATTGATGGCATACCAGAAATTTGTCTTAATTGTCTAATCATAAATTCT
>CACXCH010000117.1 GCA_902766085.1 uncultured Eubacteriales bacterium | reverse complement strand
GTGAGGTGCTAGCAGGGCCATTTCACCCAGCATTTAGGCAATTAGTTGAAAGTGCAATGTGGTATGATGCCATTTCTGCAAAGATGAAAGACATTAATTACAAAGTTAAACAGATAGAAATTGAAGTAAATCCAATTAATATAAATGAAGTAATTGGCCATAAAAAGGAAAATGTAAACAAACTTAAAAAGATTTATGAACTTGATACTGTTGTTACTCCAAATGAACAAATAAAACCTGGAGACTTTAAAATAAATGTACTTGAAACGTATTAGATTTTTTAACAATATGAATTGCTATAGTTATTTAAGAAAATTTTATTTAATAAAATTGCTATAATCAATAAAAAATGCAATTTGTAGGTAAAAAAGTCTTGAATTTAGAGACTTATATGAATATTATAATTCAATTAATAGAGGATATAAAAGATGCAACTAATTAAAGAGATAGACTCATTTGAACCAAGAGATATTTTTGAATGCGGACAATGTTTTAGATGGAATAAAGAGGAAAACGGAAGCTACACAGGGATGTTCTCAGATTGTGTTTTAAATGTGGAAAAGTCTGATGGAAAAATAATATTTACAGGAAATGAAAATGTAACTGAAGAAAAAATAAACAATTATTTTGATTTACAAAGAGATTATTCAAAAATTAAGCAAGAACTTTCTAAAGTTGATGATAATTTATTGAAAGCTACTTGCTATGGAAGTGGAATAAGAATTTTAAACCAAGATTTATGGGAAACGATAATTTCTTTTATTATATCTGCAAATAATAATATTCCAAGAATAAAGGGAATAATTGAAAAAATTTCAAAGCAATATGGAGATGAAATAATATTTAATGGTAAAAAATATTACACATTCCCAACAATGCAGGAATTATCAAAAGCTACTGCAGAAGATTTTAGAAAACTGGGATTAGGCTTTAGAGATGTAAGAGTATATGAAACCACAAGGCTAATTAACACAAGAAAGTTTAATATTGACGAATTATACACTTTAAATACACAACAAGCTAAAGAAAAATTGCTAACATTGCCAGGCGTTGGCCCAAAAGTTGCAGATTGTATTTTATTATTTTCTACATTAAAACGATTTGATGTATTCCCAATTGATGTTTGGGTTAGAAGGGTAATGAATGATTTATATATTCACAATGAAGATGAGAAAAAACTAAATAAAAATGAAATTAGAAAAATAGCTGATGAAAAGTTTGGAGCTCTTGAAGGAATGGCTCAACAATACTTATTCTATTGGAAACGAGAACAATCAGCATAATATTATTATAAATACAAGGAGGAACTTTGAATTTAATTTATGGTAGAGCCGGAACTGGTAAAACAGAATATATTTTTAGAAATATTGAAAAAAAGCTCTCGGACAAAAAAATTAAAGAGAAAATTTATATTATTACTCCTGAACAGTTTTCTTTTACTGCTGAAAAGCAACTTTTAAGAACATTAGAGGATAAAGCCACAACACAAGTTGAAGTCCTTTCATTTGAAAGAATGGCATATAAAGTAATCAAAGAAAAAATTGGGAATGTAAATAGACTAGAAAAATCAGCAAAATCTATGATTATTTATGATGCAATTATTAATAACAAGAAAAAACTAAATTTTGTTGGCAAATCACTTGAAAATATAGATATGATAATCACACAGATTACGGAGTTCAAGAAACATAATATTACAATTGAAAAATTAGAAAAACAGGTAAATAACACCAAGGATAAATATTTGAAAGCTAAGCTTTCTGATATGTTAATAATGTACAAAGAACTAGAAAATAAAATTCCTGATGGATATATTGACGAGAATGATTTACTAAGTTTACTTGCTGAAAATATTGAAGATAGCCATTTGTTTGATAATTGTTATTTTTACATAGATGAATTTTCAGGATTTACCAAGCAGGAGTTTTCAGTTATTGAGAAGTTAAACAAAATAGGAAAAGAGCTTTATGTTACATTTTGCATTGATGATATAAACGAAAATGAATATAAAGAATCTGACATATTTTATGACAATAAAGAGTCATTAAAAAACCTATTAAAAATTTGCAAACTTGATAAGGCAATTAAACTTGAAAGAAATTACAGATTTAAGAATGATGAACTAAAACACATTGAACAAAATCTATTTGCGAATCTATATAAAAGATATGACAAGGAAATAAAAAACGTTGAACTTGAATTGCTAGAAAACAAATACAAGGAAGTAGAAAATGTAGCAATAAAGATTTCAAAACTTGTAAGAGAGGAAAATTATAGATATGAAGACATAGCTGTAATTTGCAATGACATTGAATCTTATTCATCACTTTTTAATGCAATATTTTCTGAATATGATATTCCAGTTTTTATTGATGAAAAAAAGGATGTTACACAGAATAATATTATAAAATATGTTTTATCTATATTTGAAATTTTTAGCAATAACTTTACATTTGATTCAGTATTTAATTATTTAAAAACAGGATATGTTAAAGTTTCAAATTTATATGAACTTGAGAACTATTGCCTAAAATGGGGAATAAAAGGGAATAGATTTTATAAGGAAAAGTGGAATTACGAAAAAATTGAAAACTATGATATCGAAAAAGCAAAAAGCATTTATGATAGCTATATAAACAAATTTATTTCTAGAGATACAGAGACAAACGATGATAAAGAGAAAATACTTCATAATAATGATGTGAATAAGACTATTTCTAAAGATACAGAGATAAATGAGGATGAACAAACAAAAAAAGTTTATGCTAATCGTATAAACTTAGAATTTCCTATAGATAGTGAGCAAATGCAACTTTTAAAAGAAAATGATAAAGCACAATATGACAAAAAAGAGTTTGAAGAATTAACTAAAGAAGAACAATTAGAGATTATTAACTTCACAAAAGATCAAGAAAAAATAACTAAGGACTTATTAGACTTAAAAGAGAGCCTAAGCAAAGATAAAACAGCATATCAAATCAGCAAAAATATTTACGACTACCTTATCAAACAGGATATTGCAAAAACAGATGAAGAGAAAACGGCTTTAAACTTAGTAATAGATATCTTAATAGAAATTGCAAATGTTTTTAAAGACAAGAAAATGTCTTTTGATGAATATGCTAAAGTCTTGAAAACTGGAATTTCAACAAAGGAAATAGGACAAATCCCAAGCAGACAAGATTTAGTTACAATAGGTGATGTAAACAGAACCAAAACACATAAAGTAAGGTGCGTGTTCATTATTGGTGTTAATGATGGAGTATTTCCTAAGATAAATTCGAGCCAAGGCTTTTTCAATGACAAAGATAGAAATGATTTAAAGGAAGCGGATTTTGAACTTGCTAAGGGAACAAAAGAAAAGAACCTTGAGGAAAACTTTAATATATATAAGGCTTTTTCAACTGCAGAAGAGAAGCTATTTATTTCTTATGTTGCATCAGATAATGATGGAAAAGCATTAAGAAAATCTCTTATCATTTCTTCATTAAAGAGAATATTCCCATTATTAAAAGAAAAAGTAATTACCGAAAAAAGTAAAACAAGTTTAAATAATGAAAAAAGCAAACAAGCAATCTTAAGCGCTAATCAAGAGTTAGAGAAAAAACACCATCAACAAAGCCTAGAAGACAATAGAGAATATAAAAGTGAGAACAATGAAGAATCAGAGAAAAGCGAAAATTCAAATTTACATCAAAACTTAATCACAGGCAATGAAATTTTAGATGATATTCCTTATGAGGTTATAACTAAAGAAACTACATTTGAAAAGCTATTATTAAATTTAGATAATCCAGAGTGGAAAGAAGTTTTTTTATGGTACAAGAACAACGAAAAGGAAAAACTACAAATTGCTCTAAATGGAATAAATTATAAAAATGTTTCAGAAAAAATTAATGAGGAGAATATTAATCAATTATATGGCAATAATCTAAAAACAAGTATATCGAGACTAGAAAAATATCGAGAGTGTCCATTTTCTTATTATTTGACTTATGGACTAAACCTATCCGAAAAAGAAAAATTTGAAATCAAACCGATTGATACAGGTTCATTTATGCACGAAATAATCGATGGATTTTTCAAACAAATTAATGAGGAAGGACTTTTAATAAAAGACATTGATGAAAATAAAATTAAGGAAATAGTAAACAGACTAGTTGAGGAAAAAATTACGAATGGTGGAAAATTCAATTTAACAGCAAAATACAGAGCCCTAACAACGAGATTAAAAAGAGTAATTTTCTTATCACTAAAATATATTGTAAAAGGGTTACAACAAAGCGAGTTTCACGTTCTTGGGACAGAACTAGAATTTGACGAAAAGGAAACTTCAAAATATCCACCAGTAGTAATAAAACTAGAAAATGGCAAAAAAATTACACTAAGAGGAAAGATAGACCGAGTTGATATTGCAAAACTTCCAGATGGAAAATATATCAGGGTAATTGACTACAAATCAAGTGCTCACGATATCGAGCTTAACAAATTGATTTCAGGTTTGCAATTACAATTAATTACTTATGTAGATGTTGCAACAAAAAATGAAGACGCATTACCAGCAGGAGCATTTTATTTTACATTATCTGAACCAAAAATAAACGAAGGTAGATTAATTAACTTATCGAGCGAAGAGATCGAAAAGAAAATTCGAGAAAACTATAAAATGGAAGGATTAATTTTAGCAGATGTAAATGTAATAAAAGCTATGGACGAAACAATAGACAAAACATCAAATCAAATTCATGTAAAACTTGATAGTGCTGGAGAAAATATTGATAAGCGTTCATCAAAAAATGCAGTGACAAGAGAAGATTTTGAAAAACTACAAGCATATTCTATAAAATTATTAAAGCAAATTTCTAAAGAGATTATGAGCGGAAATATTGAAATAAAGCCATATTATTTAAAAGGAACAACACCTTGCACATATTGCAAGTATAGAAGCATTTGCAATTTTGACAGCAAAAACAAAGAAAATAATTATCGTTTTATCCCTCAATTAAAGGAAAAGGACATACTTGACAAAATCTAGTATCCATTATATAATAAGAATAGTTTTAATGAGAGTTTTTATTTTTAATAGTTATGAGAGTGAAATAAGCATTTATATAAAATGCAAAAATACGTAATAGAGTGCGGAAAAGTTTATATTATGTATTAAAAGTTTGTATGAAAATATTTTAAATGAGATAACTTTAAAATGAAATTATAAATGTATTTTTAAATTCTTGCTTTGTAATTATCACAAGGCTAAATTTGTATTTATTCACATTAACATTTTAAATAAAGACAAAAGAAGAGAGGATAAAATGGAAAATACAAAAACAAAAACAAGAAGAACGTATAATAGAAGAAATTATACCAAAAAAGGCGAAAGCCGATTAAGTGAAAATAAGCAGGAAAGGGGAAGAAGAGTTTCAAAACTAAATGAAACTAATTTGATGAAAGGCAAACAAATAAAAGAAAAACTTGACAATGCAGAGACAAATTTGCAACTAAGAGAAACTAACTTAAATATGACAAAAAATGTTTCAAAATCAAATGAAGCGGCTTTGAATAACAAACAAGTTGAGGTTAAATCAAATGAAACAAATTTGAATAACAAGCAAGCTGACTTTAAGCCTAATGGAAAAAAACAAATAAACAGAGAAAAAAGAATTGCAAACAAAAGCAAGAAAAATCCTAATCTAGACTTTAGATTTAAGAAAAGCAATTTAAAAATAATAGCATTAGGTGGACTTGATGAAATAGGCAAGAACATTACAGTTTTCGAATATGAAGATGAAATTGTTTTAGTTGACTGTGGACTTGAATTCCCTGATGATGATATGCTTGGTGTTGATTTAGTAATTCCTGATTTCACATATTTAGTAAAAAATCAAGAAAAAATTAAAGGATTATTTATTACTCATGGCCACGAGGATCATATAGGATCAATACCTTATTTATTAAAAGAAATAAATGTACCAATATATGCAACTCGTCTAACAGCAAAATTGATTGAAAACAAATTAGAGGAACACAAATTATTAAACACAGCAAAAATAAATGTTGTAGAACCAGGACAAATAATTAATGCTGGAAAAATGCAAGTTGAATTTATTAGAAGCTCACATAGTATTCCGGATGCATGTATGCTTGCAATCCATACACCAGCAGGTGTTGTAATTCATACAGGAGACTTTAAAGTTGATTATACTCCAATTGATGGACAGAAAATGGATTTAGGAAGACTTGCTGAACTTGGAGATAAAGGCGTTTTAGCATTATTATCAGATAGTACAAATGCCGAAAGAAAAGGGTTCACAATGTCTGAAAAAACTATTGGACCAGTATTTGATAAATTATTTGATGGATGCAAAAAAAGAATAGTTGTAGCAACATTTGCATCAAATGTACACAGAGTTCAACAAATAGTTAACTCAGCTGTTAAATATGGTAGAAAAGTTGCCGTTTCTGGAAGAAGCATGATAAATATGATTGAAGCTGCAAGAGAGCTAAATTATATAAATGCTCCAGATGATACATTTATTGATATTGATTTAATAAAGAATTACAATGATGAGCAATTAGTAATAATGACAACTGGGTCACAAGGTGAAACAATGTCAGCTTTAACAAGGATGGCAAATGGAGAACATAAAAAAGTTACATTAACACCAAATGATTTAGTAATAATTTCAGCAAATCCAATACCAGGAAATGAAAAATCTGTTTCAAAGGTTATAGACCAATTAATGAAAATTGGAGTTGAAGTTGTATATAGTGCTCTTGCTGATGTTCACGTTTCTGGACACGCTTGCCAAGAAGAGCAAAAATTAATAATGACTTTAACTAAGCCAAAATATTTCTTACCTGTTCATGGAGAATATCGTCAATTAATGGCTCATAGAGATACTGCAATTGAAGTAGGAATACCTAAAGAAAATATTTTTATAACAGGAAATGGTAGAGTGCTTGAACTTAATAGCCAAAAAGCCGAATTTACAGGAACTGTTCCATCAGGCAGAGTTATGGTTGATGGTCTTGGAGTAGGTGATGTTGGAAATATAGTTTTACGTGATAGACAGCATTTATCACAGGATGGCTTAATTATAATTGTAATGGGAATGAATTCAAGCACAGGAGAAATAGTTTCAGGGCCAGATGTGATTTCAAGAGGATTTGTTTATGTTAGAGAATCTGAAAATTTAATGGAACAAGTAAAAGACTATATTAGAGAAGAACTTGCAAAATTAGAGTATCACCATATTACAGATTGGACAACAATTAAATCTACATTAAGAGACGATGTTAGAGATTTCGTATTTGCAAAAACTAAGAGAAATCCAATGATTTTACCAATTATACTAGAGGTATAAGAAAGTGATTAAATACAAATTAAACATCGAAGCATAATAATATATAAATATAGGAGGAAAAGATGGACTATAAGGAATTAGCTGATTTGATATTTCCAAATGCTAAACCAATTGAATACTATGAAAAAATGTATCCTGAAAGAGATTTACCAGAGGGGGCAATAGTTACACGTTATGCACCAAGTCCAACAGGGCACATGCATATTGGAGGATTGTATCAGGCATTATGTTCAAAAATGGCAGCTACAAAAACAAAAGGAGTTTTCTTCTTAAGAATAGAGGACACAGACCAAAAAAGGGAAATTGATGGAGCTGATACAGAGATAATTGATTCACTAAAGGAATTTGATATTATTCCTGATGAGGGAATGATTTCATCTGATGAATGGAAAGGAAATTATGGTCCTTATAAACAATCATTAAGAAAAGACATTTATGAGTCTTATGCAAAGTATATGATTGAAATTGGAAAAGCATATCCTTGTTTTTGCACTTCAGAAGAACTTGAAGAGATGAGAGTTAAACAAGAAAATGCAAAAATAAGACCTGGATATTATGGAGTATGGGCTAAATGTAGAAACTTATCATTAGATGAAATGGCAGAAAAAATAAAAGCTGGAGTTCCATACATAATTAGATTTAAGTCAGATGGAAGGGAAGATAGAAAAATTGAAATTCATGATGGAATTAGAGGAAAAGTTATTTTTCCAGAAAATGACTTGGATATTCCAATTATAAAATCTGATGGACTTCCAACATATCACTTTGCGCATTTAGTTGATGATCACTTAATGAGAACAACAATGGTTATAAGAGGAGACGAATGGCTTGCCTCAGTTCCACTTCATGTTCAATTATTCCAAGAAGCTGGTTTTAAACCTCCAAAATATTGTCACATTTCTCCAATTATGAAGAACGACAATGGAAATAAACGTAAATTAAGTAAACGTAAAGATCCAGAAGCTGCAGTTTCATATTATGAAGAAATTGGAGTACCACCAGAAGCTGTTAAAGAGTACCTACTAAATATTGCAAATTCTTCGTTTGAAAACTGGAGAAGACAAAACAAAGACAAATCAATTTATGATTTTGACTTCCAAATTAGCAAGATGAGTGTAAGTGGAGCACTATTTGATTTAACAAAAATGTTAGATGATTCCAAAGCAATAATTTCAAGATTTTCAGCTGAGAAAGTTTACAATGAAGGATATAAATGGGCAGAAAAACATGACATAGAACTCAAAAAATTATTAGACCAAAAAGACTATGCTTTGAAGGTTATTGGAATTGAAAGAGGAAAAGAAAAACCAAGAAAAGACATAGCAAAATGGTCGGACTTAAAAGACAATATCATTTATATGTTTGAGGAACCAAAAGAATTTGATTTTGACAAAATTAATGGAGAAGAAGCAAAAAAAGTAATTTCAGAATATATGAAATTATATGATGAAAATGATGACAAACAAACATGGTTCGACAAGATGAAGGATGTAGCTGAAAAATGTGGATATGCAAGAGAAGTAAAGAAATATAAAGCAAATCCTGAAAAATGGCCAGGACATGTAGGTGATGTTAGCACAGTGATTAGAGTAGCTATAACAGGCAGAAGAAATACACCAGACTTGTATGAAATATTACAAGTATTGGGAAAAGATGAAGTAATGGATAGGCTTTCCAAATTTACCAATTAGTTTGGAATAATTATACATAAGAATACATTTAATATTGTAGTTAAATACTATGTGATATCACTCAAAGTTCAAATGAAAAAGTTTTATAAATTATTATAACAAAGAAGGTGAATAATATGATTGATATTAAATTTTTAAGAGAGAATCCTGAAATAGTAAAACAAAATATCAGAAACAAATTTCAAGACCAAAAACTTCCACTTGTTGATGAAGTAATTAAACTTGATAAGGAAAAAAGAGAAGCAACCATCAAAGGTGATGAGCTTAGAAATAAGCGTAATTCATTAAGTGACGAAATTGGTAATTTAATGAGAAACGGCAAAAAAGATGAAGCTCAAAAAATAAAAGAAGAAGTTAAAACGATAAACGATGAACTTGAAAAAAATGAACAAAAAGAAGATGAACTTGCAGAAGAAATAAAGAAAAGAATGATGGTTATTCCACAAATAATGGACAAGTCTGTTCCAATAGGAAAAGATGATTCAGAAAATGTTGAAGTTCAAAGATTTGGAGAGCCAAAAGTTCCTGATTATGAAATACCACATCATGCAGATATAATTGCAAGATTTAATGGACTTGACAAAGAATCTGCCGGTAGAACAAGTGGAGTAGGATTTTACTATTTAATAGGTGATGTTGCAAGACTTCACGAGGCAATGCTCGCTTATGCTAGAGACTATATGATTAATAATGGGTTTACTTATGCAATTCCTCCATTTATGATTCATGGGGATATTGTAAATGGTGTAATGTCTTTTGAAGAAATGGATGCAATGATGTATAAAATTGAGGGAGAGGATTTATACCTAATTGGAACATCTGAACATTCAATGATTGGAAGATTCAAGGGACAAATTATTAAAAAAGAAGATTTACCAATTTGCATGACATCATATTCACCTTGCTTTAGAAAAGAAATAGGCTCTCATGGTCTAGAAGAAAGAGGCCTATACAGAGTACATCAATTTGAAAAAGAAGAAATGATTGTACTTTGTGAACCTGAGGACTCAATGGATTGGTATAATAAAATGTGGAAATTAACAGTGGATTTCTTTAGAAGTATGGATGTTCCAGTTAGACAACTAGAATGCTGTTCAGGAGATTTAGCAGATTTAAAAGTTAAATCATGTGATGTAGAAGCATGGAGCCCACGTCAAAAGAAATATTTTGAAGTAGGTAGCTGCTCAACATTAGGAGATGCTCAAGCAAGAAGACTAGGAATAAGAGTAAAGAGTGACAAGGGAAATTACTTTTTACACACACTAAACAACACAGTAGTAGCTTCACCAAGAGGATTAATTGCAGTATTAGAAAATAACTACAATGAAGATGGAAGTGTTACAATACCTAAAGTATTAAGACCTTATATGGGCGGACTTGATAAGATTGTACCAAAACAATAAAAGCTGGAGGAAAAATGAAAATTAAGAATGCTGATTTTACTATATCAGCTGTAAAAGAAAGTCAATATCCAAAAGATGATTTAAATCAAGTAGTATTAGTTGGAAAATCAAATGTTGGAAAATCAAGTTTTATTAACACTATAGTAAATAGAAAAAAACTAGCTAGAACAAGTAGTGAACCTGGGAAAACAAGGCTAATAAATTTCTACAAAGTAAATGCAACAGATGATGAAGGAAATAAAAACGAAGACTTTTATTTTGTAGACTTGCCAGGATATGGATTTAGCAAAATGAGTAAGGCAGAACAAATTGAAGTTGGAAAATTCATTGAGGAAT
Source organism: uncultured Eubacteriales bacterium (assembly GCA_902766085.1). Taxonomy (GTDB): domain Bacteria; phylum Bacillota; class Clostridia; order TANB77; family CAG-508; genus CAG-793. Next base: position 4,127 of record CACXCH010000117.1, on the reverse strand, counting down.
ATCTTGTAAAATCAGGGAAAATTGCACTTGTAATTTTCTTAATTGATATCAGACATAGCCCAACAGAAGATGATAATCTAATGTATAATTATATAATTAAAGAGAACATTCCAAGCATTGTAATAGCAAATAAAGCAGATAAAATCGCCATTACTAAGGTAGATGATAATGTAAAAAAATTGCAGGAAGAATTGAATCCACTAAAAGATATAACATTTATGCCATTCTCATCAGAAAGAAAAATATATACAAAGGAAGTAACAGATTTAATAGAAGAATTTTTAAACAGATAACTTATGTACTGAACCCAAAAAATGTTCAATTTTTTGGGTTCACTTCATTATTTATCTGTTTTTTATTTAATAGAAAAGTCATACAAAGATTTTTCTAATTGAACTTTAATGAGCATAATGAAAACAAGTATACTTTATAAAAGAAAAACCTTGATTTTTATTATTTCTTGTATAATAGAAAAGTCATACAAACATATTTATAATTGGCTTCAAGAGAAATAGCAGATTTTATAAAAGAAAATCTTTGATTTTCTTTTTTATTAGAACTTCGTATAATTTTCTATAATTGTCTTAAAATATCAATATGAATAAAAATTTGCTAAAAAAAGCTTTTATTGGATTTATTACTGGAGTGCTTTGCGGACTTTTTTCATCTGGAGGAGGGCTTATCTTAGTTCCATATATTTCAAATTTTTTTAATAAGAATGAAAAAGAGGCAAGAGCAATTTCAATTTTTTGCATATTGATTATGGTTGTAACATCAATCATTGTTTATCACAATTTTGAAAGACCTGATTTGAAAATTGCAATTTATTCTGCAATTGGTGGAGTAATTGGCTCAATTATTGGAACTAAAATATTAGAAAAGATTAGTGATAAAATTTTAACTGCTATTTTTATTTTGTTTACTATTTATGCTGCGATAATGTTATTTATCAAAAAGTAAGTCTTTTGCATTGTTTTTGATAAAATTAAATTAGAGGTGAAAATGCTATACATCTTAATTGGAGCTATTTCTGGAATTGTAACAAGTATGGGAATGCGGTGGTGGAACCATACTTATTACAATTTTAACGGCTTTTATGAATACTGACCAAAAAATGGCTCAGTATATTAATCTTATTTATTTTATTCCGACTTCAATTATCTCAATTATAATTTTTGCAAAACAAAAATTAATTGATTTTAGATTAGCAATAACAATTAGTCTGTTTGGAATATGTGGCTCTATAGTTGGAGCAATGATTTCTCTACACATAAACACAAATATTTTAAGAAAAATTTTTGCTGTATTTTTAATGGCTATTGCAATTTATGAAATAATTAGTTGGTATAAAAAATATGCAAAAAAGGCATAATAATATAAGAAAATTTTACAGAGTTTAACTCAGAAAGGATTTGTTTATGAAATTTATAAAAGGTATGGTTGCTGGAATGATAGTTACAGCAGGGATAATGTATTGTTATGAGGAATGTGATTTAGGAAAATGCAAAATGATGAGAAATAGCAGAAAAATGTTAAAGAAAATTGGAATTATATAAGATATTAAATAGCTAAATAAAAATGAAATATTATACAATGATTGACAAAATAGTAAAAACGTATATAATTATAGTGAGATTAGGTTAACTAATTAATTCTATATCAAAGAGGAAATCTTAATGGAAAAAGAAATAAGAAACAATGAAAAAGAAGCAAAAAAATTGACTACACTTTTATATACAGTACCACTGGTCTTAGCAATAATTGTTGCTTTTATATACATTTTTACTCAATTAAACTTTTTGCTTATAATATTTGCTATACTTATGTTTGTAATTTTATTTGGATGGGATGGAAGCACAAGAACTTGTCCAGAGTGCAAAAAATGGAATGCAATAATTTGGACTAAAGTTGATAAAGAAACAAGAGAAGTGCAATCAAAAAATAAAGGTAAAAAGAAATCATCAAAAGAAAAAATTACTAAAATGGAAGGAACGTGTAAATACTGCAAAAAGACAGTGAATACAGAAAGAAAAAGATTTATATAAAAAAGTAATAATCTCCAGTTATGAATAATATATTTAACTGGAGGTATTTTTTATGTTTATAGTTTTTAGTAAAGACAAAATTTTGGCGTATTTAGTATCAATTGGGACTGTGGCAATTTTATTTGTTATGTCTTTTGCTATAACTAATAATAATGAAAATATTATAAGGACATCAGCAAATCAATATAATGAAACAAATATTGTAGAAACACAGTCAAATCAAGGTAGCAAAAACAATTAAGGTAACCAAAACGGGCAACAAAAAAGAAACTTAGAGAGTAATAAAAAAATAAAATATAAGACAATATATAAAAGCATAAAGTAATAACTTCACAACCAAGATGAAATAAAAAACATATCAAGAATAATAAAAAAATTATGTGACTATATCACAATACATATACAAAAATGCCAGGTAAATTTAATAAAATAAAAAATGCTAGAACATTAGAAAATATCAAGACAAGATAAAATTAAAAAAATAAAAAGAAATTTAACTTTTTATGTAGACAAAACTTGGAAAACGTGTTATAATAAGGTCGTATGCTAAAAAAGAGAAACACGTTAGATAAAATTTAGGGAGGAAATTAAAGTGGAAACAAATTTTTTAGAAAACAACATCTTAACACTTGTTGGAAAAATTACAGATGAGAAAAAATTTAGTCATGAAATATATGGAGAAAAATTTTACAGATTTGATTTGGAAGTACCACGTCTAAGTGGAAATTCAGATATTATTCCTATAACAATATCTGAGAGATTATTCAAGGACGAAGATTTAGTAGTAGGAAAAAACGTAAAAATTACAGGTCAATTCAGATCATACAATAGCTATGAACAAGAAAAAAACAGACTAATTCTTACAGTATTTGCAAAAGACATTGAGTTTTTAAATGACGACGAAGAAATAAAGGCAAGCAAAGACTTTGTATCAAATGAAGTTATATTAATTGGATATATATGCAAAAGCCCAATTTATCGTGAAACGCCATTTGGCAGAGAAATTTCAGATATATTACTAGCAGTAAATAGAGCTTACAACAAATCTGATTATATTCCTTGCATAGCTTGGGGAAGAAATGCAAGATTTTGCTCAAAAATGCCAGTTGGAACTGAAGTTAAAATTATAGGAAGAGTTCAATCAAGGTCTTATGACAAAAAACATGAAGATGGAACAGTAGAAAAAAGAACAGCCTATGAAGTATCAGTATCTAATCTAGAACTTGTTGATTCAGAAAAAGAAAATCAAGAATCTGATGAAACAGTATCAAAAACAGAAGTTACAAACAACGTAGTCACAGATGAACAAAATAAAAGTGAAGAATAAAAGTATATCAACATATTTTTAATAGAATTATTAAGTATAAAAAATAAAACCTATAAAATATACAAAAATGTATTTTATAGGGTTTATTTTATTTTTCCATTTTTATTATCAATATTGCATTTATCTTCAAATAAATCAACATCTAGGATTTGATTAAACAATGCATCATCAAAGAAATCTTTCAATGTTATATTCAAAGCTTCACAGATCAATTCAATAATTTCTACTCGAATCATTTTTCTTTGACCTGACAAAAATTTTGACAAAGTCGAGCGAGAAATTCCAGCTAGAAGACAAAGCTTTGAAATAGTCATATTATTTTTGTTAGCAAGTTTTATAATTCTTAATCTAATTGCGTCACTAACATCCATTCATTTAACCTCCAACATAAAAAATCGAATAACAATAATAGAAAAAATTAGTAAATAATCAATTGATCGTTAATATGTATCTTTTGAATCATTTCTTAATCTAAGCCATAAAAAGTAAGGTAGATTATAAGTACATTTGCAATTTGTGTCAAAATTTTAAAATTTTTACTAATAACAATAATAGCAAAGAAACAAGAAAAAAATGTTGACAATTGCCAACAGATGATATAAAATTATCAAAAAGATAAAATAAAAAACATAAAAAATTAAGCAAAAGATAAAACTCAAAAATAATTAATCAAAAGAAAAGGAGAAAATCAAAGTTATGAAAAAAACACAAAGAAAAATTAGCAATGAGAATAAAGGCATTACGTTGATTGCCTT
>CACXCH010000116.1 GCA_902766085.1 uncultured Eubacteriales bacterium | reverse complement strand
CAATTGCAATTACCATTAGAACTAGATCCGAACATCATAACCTCCTTTTAAATTTTTCTTATTCCTTTGTATACTTTATAATATTCACTATAAAAGATTTTGGTTACTTAATCGATACAACACCTTGACTTTTAAGGCTTTAGGGAATATAATTTTTTCTAGTTGAAAGAATAGGGTATCATATACTTGATTAGAATTATTGATGACACGATAAAAAATAGAGATATGGTGATATATAAAAATCATAAAATTGATTAGAACTATTAATGACATAAAAATATTATAAACATAGAGTTATTGAATGCATATAAAAAATCATAAAATTCATTAGAATTACTGATGTCATAAAGAATATCATTTATTTAATTAAAAGAGCAGGTTTAAAAATAAAATGTTTAACATTGAGGAAGAGCTAAAAAAATTGCCTAAAAAGCCAGGGGTATATATTATGCACGATAAGGATGACAAAATCATTTATGTTGGCAAGGCAATTTCTTTAAAAAGAAGAGTAACTTCATACTTTAGAAAAACAAGGAAAACTGTACGTATTCAAAATATGGTTAAGCTAATTGACCATTTTGAATATATTGTTTGCGATAACGAGCAGGAAGCCTTGATTTTAGAATGCAATCTAATTAAGAAGAATATGCCTAAGTTTAATGTTCTTTTGAAAGATGATAAAACATACCCATATATTAAAATTAATGTGAAGGATGACTACCCTAATGTATATTTTACAAGAAGAAAGCTTAATGATGGAGCTAGATATTTTGGACCTTATGCAAGCTCAACTGCAACAAAAGAAATGATTGAGTTTATTAAAACTAAGTTCAAAATCAGACAGTGTAGAACTTTTAAATATAAAGACAGGGCGTGTTTAAACTACCATATAAAAAAATGCAGTGGCCCTTGTATGGGATACATTTCAAAGGAAGAATATAGAAAGAGAATAAATCAAATTATTTCAATTTTAGATGGCAAGGTTGATGAAGTAGAAAAAGAGCTAAAAAATGCTATGAACGAGGCATCAACTAAAATGGAGTATGAGAAGGCAGCATTATATAGAGATGAACTATTAGCTGTTGAAAGTATCTCTCAAAAGCAAAAAGTTTCTAATATTTCTGAAAATGATATTGATGTTATCGGAATAGCAAGGTCTGAACAAGAAATTTGTATTGAAATTTTTTATGTTCGTAATAGTAAAATGATTGGCAGAGATAATTACTTTTTTAAAGGTCTTAATGATGAGGATGACTCTGACATTATTGAAGAGTTTATTGAACAATATTATAACGGAAAGCAATTTTTTCCAAGCAAAATAATGATTAGAAATGACTTTGAAGATAGAGCTTTGGTGGAGGAATGGCTAGCCAAAATGGCAGACAAGAAAGTTGAAATCAAAGTGCCACAAAAAGGAGAGAAAGTTAGACTTGTTGAAATGGCGGAAAACAATGCTAAAATAACTCTTGATAATAAAGAAAAGCCTAATAAAAATGTAATAGTTGATTTAAAGGATACGTTGAATTTAAAACATTTGCCACATAGGATAGAGTCATTTGATATTTCAAATATTTCAGGTGAATATATGGTAGCTGGAATGTGTGTTATGATTGATGGAAACATAAAAAGAAATTTGTCTAGAAGATTTAAGATTAAAACTGTTTATGGACAGGATGATCCAAAAAGTATGGAAGAAGTTATAACTCGTAGACTTAGACATTCGATTGATTTAGAAAGGCTAGAAGAAAACGAGCATTTAACAATAACAAAAAATACTAATGACAAGATAGAAAAGCTCCCAAGTGAGATTAAAGAAAAATATGAAGAAGGCAAAGGATTTGGAACATTGCCAGATTTAATTTTTGCTGATGGTGGTATTACTCAGATAAGAGCAACAAAAAAAGCCATACAGAATATAGAAAATGAAATTGGAGTTATACTTAATATATATGTCTATGGGATGGTAAAAAATGATAAACACCAAACAAGAGCGTTAATGGATGAAAACAGAAACGAAATTGAAGTATCAGAGCAAATATTTAATCTTATAACTAATTTTCAAAATGAGGTACATAATACAGCAATAGGTTATCATAAATATTTGAGAGACAAATCAATGAGCAAATCTGAACTAGATGAAATAAAAGGAATAGGAAAGGCAAAAAAGGTTGAATTACTAAAGACCTTTGGCGATGTAGAAAAAATAAAAAATGCTTCAATAGAAGAACTTACTCAAGTAAAAGGTATAAATGAAAAACTAGCAGAAGAAATAAAAGAAGAACTAAACAGTGAGCAAAATAAAGAATAGCAGAAAATAAAAAACACATACAATAAAGAGGAATAAAAAACAAAGACAAAAATGTCGAAATTATTGGATGAAAACTTCTCATAAAAATTAAATCCCCTTAATATAATGTATAGAGAAGCTAATAATGATAGTGCAAAGTAGTCTATGAAAAAATAGAATATAAAAACATTATCAATAATTGATAGCATAAAGTAATCTATGAAAAAATAGAATATAAAAACATTATCAATAATTAAGGGGGAAAAATCAAATGAAAAAAATTATTATTATTACAATTTTAGCATTAGTAATAGGTGAAGGGATACTAGCCTTTTTATTACATCAGTTCGTGATTACATTAAGCCTTATATTTTAGAGATAGTAAAATTAGTTAGAAAAGGATAAAAAATGGAAGTAGCAAGAGATTGGAAAGATTATGAAATTTTAGATATGGCAAATGGTGAAAAATTAGAAAGATGGGGAAGCACTATTTTGATTAGACCTGACCCACAAATAATATGGAAAGAAAAAACATTTCCTAAAAAATGGGAAGAGGTTGATGCAAGATATGCAAGAAGTAAATCTGGTGGAGGAGAATGGAACTATTATAATAAGATTCCACAAAATTGGACAGTAAAATACAAGAACTTAACATTTGCATTAAAAACTATGGGGTTTAAACACACAGGCTTATTTCCTGAACAAGCAGTAAACTGGGATTTTATGATTTCAAAAATAAAAAATGCCAATAGAGAAATTAAAGTTTTAAACTTGTTTGCCTATACAGGAGGAGCAACAGTTGCCTGCCTTTTTGCAGGAGCGTCTGTTTGTCATGTTGATAGTTCAAAAGGTATGTGCGAAATGGCAAAAGAAAATGTAACTTTATCTGGACTAAGAGATAGAAATGTTAGATTCTTAATAGATGATGTTTTCAAATTTGTTAATAGAGAAATTAGAAGAGGCAATAAATATGATGCAATAATTATGGATCCACCATCTTATGGCAGAGGAAAAAATGGTGAAATATGGAAATTTGAAGATAACATTGAAGACTTAATTGAATTATGTACAAAAGTTTTATCAGACAAGCCTTTATTTTTCCTAGTTAATTCTTATACTACTGGAATATCGAGCCAAGTTATTGAAAATGTATTAAGGATGAAATTACCAAAAAATATAAAAGGCAGATTTTCAAATGGTGAGGTTGGATTACCAATGACAAATTCAAAAGAAATTTTGCCTTGTGGAATTTATGCAAGATGGGAAGAATAATTTATGGATAATTTAAAAGTATTGTATGAGGATAATCAAATAATTGTAGTTGAAAAAAAAGCTAATATTCCTACACAAAGTGATAAAACAGGTGATAAAGATATGCTAACTATTGTGAAGGAATATATAAAGCAAAAATATAACAAACCAGGAAATGTTTACTTGGGACTTGTGCATAGACTTGATAGACCGGTAGGTGGAGTTATGGTGTTTGCCAGAACTTCAAAAGCTGCTTCAAGACTTAGTGAACAAGTTAGAAACAAAACCTTTAACAAAACTTATTTGGCTATTGTAAGTGGTGAGATGAGTCCTCGAAATGGAAAGTTAGAGGATTATTTGTGGAAAGATGAAAAAACGAATACCAGTTATGTAGTAAAAGCTAATAAGAAAAATGCAAAACTTGCAAAACTACAATACGAAACTTTAGGCTTTTTTAAAGATGAGAATTTATCAGTTTTAAAAATAAATCTAGAGACTGGCAGACATCACCAGATTAGGGTTCAATTATCCAATAAAATGCACGCTATATATGGTGATGTAAAATATCACGGAAGAAGTTCACAAAATGGCTCTCTTTATCTTTGGGCTTACAAACTAACTATAGAACATCCAGTTACAAAAGAAAAATTAACATTTACAGATATACCAGAATATAAAGGAAAATGGAAACTATTGGAGACAATTATATAAAAGTTTTTGTTGGAAAATAACATTGATTCCAAAAATTGGAAAAATTTTACAAAAATCTCTTGATTTTTTTAAACCACAATAATATAATTAAATGGTAAAATTTGACAAAAGAAAAGGGAGGATTGTAGAATGAATGAAAAAATGAAAGTATTGATTGCTGATGATAATTACGACTTTGCAAAAACATTAAAAAGTTTTTTAAATAATGATGAAGAAATTAATGTTGTTGGAATTGCAAGAGATGGAGAAGATGCAATTGAGGCGATAAAGGAAAAGGAACCTGAAATTTGCTTACTTGATATGATTATGCCACAGGTTGATGGACTTGGTGTACTTGAAAAATTATCAAAAACTGAGATAAAAAAGAAACCCACTTTTATAATGATTTCAGCAGTTGGACAAGAAAAGATAACTCAAAGAGCATTAAACTTAGGAGCGGATTACTATATAGAAAAGCCTTTTGATATGAAATTGCTTATAGACAGGATAAAACAAATAAGAAATTATGAACCAGTGGAAGTTAAAAGCAAGATTATTGAAAATAATGATAACAAAACTAAATACATAAAAATAAACGATGAGAAAAATGCTAAAAATTTGGAAGCATTAGTTACTAATATGATTCACGAAGTTGGAGTTCCAGCTAACATTAAAGGATATCTATTTTTAAGAGAAGCAATTATGATGTCTATTAATGATATAAATGCAATAAACCAAATAACAAAAGTTTTATATCCAGACATTGCAACTAAGTATAATACAACTCCACCTAGAGTTGAGAGAGCAATTAGACACGCAATTGAGGTAGCTTGGGGACGTGGTAATCAAGACTTAATTGAAAATTTATTTGGATATACAGTTAGCTCAGACAAAGGGAAACCAACTAATGGGGAATTTATTGCAATGATATCAGATAAATTAAGACTAGAATTAAAAAGTGCATAATTTTGATTGATAAAAATAATATTGTTTGTTATAATTCTTTTTGTGAGGAAATAAAAATGAAAAAGAAGAACAAACAGATAAAAAATATTATCAGCATTATTTTGCTTGTTATATTTATAATTGCTGGCAGATATATTGGAATTTATGAAACTCCAAATACTGAAAACATTGAAACGAGCGCTTCAATAAATAATCAAGATGATGGAATTGCTTCATTAAATGCTAAAAATCAGGCCTCAAACAATATTTATGAAGCAAACACCAATGATGTTGATTCGAGTGCAACAAATAACGATAATTCAAGTGTTTTGAACAACGGAAGCGGAAACACAATAAGTGCAGACAATGTGGACTTCAACAATGACAAATTAAATGTAATGTTCTTTTATGTAGGACAGGCTGACTCATCTTTCATAAAGCTTGGAGATAAATCTATTTTAATTGATGCTGGAAATAATGAAGATGGTAGTAATGTTTCTAGTTTTTTAAAGAAAAAGGGAATTACTAAAATTGATTATCTAATTGGTACCCATTGTGATGAAGATCATATTGGTGGACTAGACGAAATTATAGATAATTTAGATATAGGGCAAATTCTTATGCCATCCAAGGGAAGCAACACAGCCAATTATAAAAATGTAATTAAGAGTGCTAAAAAGAAGAATTTAACAATAACTAATCCCAATATTGGGGATGAGTTTAAAATTAATGACTTAAATATGAAAATACTTTCTGTAGAAAATAATGATGACTACTCTGATAATAATAGCTCTATTGTAAGTCAAATAACCTATGAAAATAATAAATTCCTATTTATGGGAGATGCTGAAAAGGAAATTGAAAATATGTATAAATGGGATAAAGTGGATGTTCTAAAAGTTGGACATCATGGTTCAAACACAAGCTCAACAGCAAACTTTCTATCACAAGCAAGACCAACATATTCTGTAATAGAAGTAGGAAAAAACAATTCCTATAGACTGCCAAACAAATATACCATAAAAAGGCTTGAGGATATTGGTACAACAATACTTAGAACTGATACAAATGAAAGCTCATTCCTAATGACAAGTGATGGAAATACAATAAATGTATCAGAAGTAAATTTAAACTTAGACTCAGAAAGCAATAAGTAAGTTCAAATTAGAACTCAGAAAGTAATAAGTAAGTTTAAATTAAAATTCAGAAAGTAGCAAGTAAGTTTAAATCAGAACTCAGGAAGTAATAAATAAGTTTAAATTTGATTTAAGAAAATAGTAAGCAAATTTTAAAATTTTGAAAGGAGAAAGAGTGGATATACTAGAATTTGGCAGAAGCCTATTTAAAAATAATGAAAAAGCGTCCGAAAAATTTTTAGATGCATTTTCAAAAGAACTAAAAAAACAAGTAGAAAAAGATGAAGAATTAACATCTGATTTCAGAAAAGAAGGAGAAATATATGAAGTTGACGAAATTGGAGATGACGAGAAATATGTTTTTCTAACAAGAGAATCAGATGGAAAAAATATGCAAGAATTTGAAATTTCTGATAAATTGTATAATGACTTATTAGAGGATAAAAGTGAAACAATTAAGCTACAATACAAAAATGGAGAATATGTTATAATATAACAATTGTTACTGATTAATGGTTTGTAAATTTAGAATGCTGGAAAGCATAATATTTAAAGGCTCGTAGATTTGCTGTTTTGAACGACTTATGCCTAATGTGACAAACAAAAGTTATAAATAATTTTTGTTTGCTCTTTCTAAGGAACGTTCAAAAATTTCGCTTTTTCGTAGAACTACGGTTGGCCGCTGAAGGCGCGTCTTACTCGCTTATTAAATATTATGTTTTCCAGCTTTTTTATTAAAAAGCGTTAACTAGTAACTTACCCATAATTAAAATATAAAAAAAGTATTGCTATTTAACATAAATCGTGATAATATAATTTTGCAATATTTATTCAAGAAAATCTTTATTTCTAGACGATAAATATTCAATCATATAAAATTTAATTTTCTAAAAATATTTGATTCTAGTTAAAATTGATTCAATGCTCCACAATTTGCATTCAAATTAAATTTGTTCTTATTTACAATTCATAATTTAAAACTAAATGTATTCATACTTAAATCTATAGTTTCAAAATTAGATGTATTTTATTTAAGACTTATTATTTTAAAATTAATTTTGTGCTCTAAAAATCAAATCATAATTATTTCTTTATAATTAGAACTCTAATAAATTTTGACTATTAATTTTTATAAATTTTTTAAAGAAAGGAATTTTTTGCGTATGGCGAAAAATGAAGAAGAAAACAAAACTAAAGAAATCTTAACTAATGAAGAAAAATT
>CACXCH010000115.1 GCA_902766085.1 uncultured Eubacteriales bacterium | reverse complement strand
ATCAAGTCCTTTGTAGAAATTGTCAACTCCACCAAACAAATATGCTGTATGGTCATTTGTTGTATATGCATTTGCATCAAGTCCAAGTGCCATTAGAGTAAACAGACTATCAACTCCAGATTTTTGTTCAAACATTTTATGTTCTAAGTAGTGAGCAACTCCATCAGGTACCGTTATTTCTTTATTTGTATTTGGTTCTATAAAGTGGTTATCAATTGAGCCAAATTTTGTTCCCCAAATTATATACTTTTTATTAGTTTGATGCTTAGGAACAACTATAATTCTCATTCCATTATCAAGTGTTTCTATATATTCCTTTTCATTAAGTAACTTACTTTCAATGACTTCCATTGTATTTTTAACTCCTTGTATAATATAATTAGATTTTTAAAAGGGTATATCTATAAACCTTGTATAAAATAATTAGATTTTTAAAGGGATTATCTATAAACCTTCATTCTATTAGTTATATCAGTAACACGATATGATTGTTAAGCGCTGTGCCTTTTATTTTTCTAAAAAGTAAATTGTATCTATGCTAACATTTTTTGCTTCTTTTATTACGTCTTCCTTAGTTACATCTTCTATTTTTTTGTAATATTCTTCTACTGTTAGTTTTTCATCTGTAACTTCTTGTATAAATGCAAACCATATCATATCTTCTTGTGATTCTGGTATAAGTTTTATTGATGATAATATTAATTGCTTTGCTGATTTAAATTCGTCGTCTCCAATATTTCCATTTTTCATATCATCAAGTTGTTTTTTTATTATCTCTAGCGCTTTGTCATAGTTGTTTAATTCTATTCCTGCTCTAATTATAATTGCATCTTTTTGTTTAAGATATCGTGATGCTACTGTGTATGCAAGGCTTGCCTTTTCACGCACATTTTTAAATAGCTTTGAGTTTGCTCCTCCGCCTAATACCATATTATACATTGTTGCAATATATTTGTTTTTAATATTACAATTTAAGCCAATGTTTAATTTTCCCTGTGTTACATCAAGTTTTTCATTAACAATTTTAGGTTCATTTCTTAATTTAAGTGGATATATATTTTTTTCGATTATATTATGTTCATTTATTCTATTAGCAAGAGTAGGAATATTTCTCATTTCTGGAATCTTAACTTTATCAGCATCATTTCCTGTTATTACAATGTTTATTTTGCAGTTAGAAATCATCTTAATGTAATATTCATATAAATTTTTCTCGTCAATTTTTTCTAATTCTTCAATTTTTCCAAATTTATAGATTCCATAAGGCATATCTTTAAACATTTCCTCTATACATCTTGTATATGAGTAATTGCTTTTATCATCCTTGCGAGCTTCAATTAATTTTTTTAGGTTTTCTTTTTCTTGTTCTACATATTCTCTCTTAAAGCCATTGCTTTCAACTACTGGATTAAATATAATATCAAATATTAAATTCATTGACTCTTGTGAAACATTTTCTTTTGCATATTCATCACATAATGATGTAATGTAAAATTTTAATACAAGATTATCTCCTACCTTGTCAATTCCGTAGTTAAAATATGCTCCATACATTTCTTCTAACTTTTTTCCTAGGTCATATTGAGTTTTATAATTATTTGTTCCCCTTCTTAATATTTGGGGAATTAAAGCATTTTTTGTAATTGTTTTGCTATCTAGTGGTAGAGTTAAAAAAACTCCTATTTCATTTGTTTTAAACTTGTTTGAATTAATTTTTGTTATCATTTGCTTTCCTTTATAAATAAATTTAGGTTTTTAGCTCAGTTTTTATTATTAGAGTATTTTGGTTTTACCTATAAACCATTTGTTTACTTTAAAAAGCGGTTTGTTCATAATTAAAATCTTGGATTTACTTGATTTATGAAGTGTAATTTGTAGTATTCTTTTTTTATTTCAATTGTTAAATTAAATAACACATAAATAATTATTTTCTCTTAGATTAGTATTTTTCATAAACGTCAAAGTATTCAATTTCGTCAATTTTTTTTGCATTATTTTTTACATACTCAATTGTTTTCTCTGATAATTGTCCAGATGTGTACTGCATTTTTTCGTTGTCTATTAATATTAGAGTTCCTTGAGGCTCTTTTTCAAGTGCTGTAGTTAGTGTTTTATAATCATCTCTTCCTAAGTTTCCCGTAAGTGGAAGGTCAAAATACCAATTATCAATTTCAAGTGGTAGAGTGTATAACATTGCAACAGAGGATATAATTTTTATATTTTTATTTTCGTTTTGTTTAGCTTTCAAGTAATCCAAAATTTTTATGATACTCTCTTTATCAGCATCTCTTAAGTACATTCCATAATAAAAACTTGATTTGTCCTTGTTGACATTTTTGTCAAATTCAATCATTACACGTGTTTTTATTATTAATGTGAATATTATAATTGCTACCATTACAGTTGCTACTAGTTTTCTAATAACTTCTTCATCAATTAGTTCCTTTAAAAGGTTATATATAGAATATAACAATAATATTAACCATAATATAAAAGATAATGTTAAATGATATGTGTTAAAAATTGGATATATTATTACTAGGCTTCCAATTGCATAAGAGAGTACAATTTGAAACATATTCAGACTCTCACTTTTTTCACGCTTTATATTTTTTCTATATATAAAATAGAATACTGAAATCATAAAAATTTCCGGAATTACAATCATCAATGCAATAGTTGATCCTTTAGTCTCTATCATAAGGTTATTCTTAAATGATCCAACATTTGCTATACTCATATTTATAAAATATTCTAAATTATCATTTAAAATTTCGATTATCATAAAGGCTATTGCCCACATTGCTGAAAAAAAGGCTGTTTTCAAGATGTTTCTAATTTTTCTCTCTGATAGAATATATCCTATTATATAACCGTACCCCGATTTTTTGATCTGTTAAAATAGTTAAGGTTACAAAAATTGATTGAATAAATTCGTATTTTTTAGGTCTGTTTTCATAATTTTTTATTGTATATAAAAGTCCTAAGAGCATAAATTCTAAAGAAAGAGTGTTATAGTTTGCTAAAGCAGTCACGCTAGTGACAGATATTGTAAATATTATTAGCGTGTTAAAAGCAGAGTATAGCTTATCTATTTTTAATGCCTTTTGTATTTCATATATTGTAAAATATATTGATATTCCTATTAATATATTGATTAAATTAAATACAAAGTAGTTGCTTCCAAATATTTCAAATATTATTTTGCATATCATATAAAAAATTGGTGTGATAATACTATTTACATCCTTGTAAATAACTTTTCCCTTGCTTAATTTATAAGCATTTCCAAATACATATAATTGATCATAAGGCTCATATATATATATTGATGATAAAGCTACAACTATCGCAATTACAATAAGTGCTATTAAATTATCGTGTTTTTTTATAAAATTTAAAATTTTGTTCATTCGGTTTCCTTTATATTGGCAAAAATTGTTACGGATTACTGAGATTTAAACAATATCCACTTGTTATTTGATAATTTGCTATAATAATAATTTGTCTTAGAAAAGAAAAATGTTGGAGTTATACTTAGCCCCAACATTTAAATTTTAATATTTTCTTTTTCTAGCAGCCTCTGACTTCTTTTTTCTTTTAACGCTAGGCTTTTCATAGCATTCTCTTTTACGTAATTCT
>CACXCH010000114.1 GCA_902766085.1 uncultured Eubacteriales bacterium | reverse complement strand
CTTTGGAGGTAGCTCTGGCGGTGGAGGATTCTCCGGTGGAGGATTTTCTGGAGGAGGCTCTGGAGGCGGAGGAGGATCGTCGTGGTAGTTTATTTTTAGATAGATTGCGAAAAGTAATAAATTTATAATGGAGGAAAAAAGTATGACTCTAATTGATGGCAAACAGCTAGCTAAAAAGATAAGAAAGAGTTTAAAAGAAAAAGTTGATAGAGAACAAATTAAACCTAAGCTTGTAGTTATTTGGTGTGGAAACAATGAGGCATCAAGAGTTTATGATAGAATAAAGAGCAAGGCTTGTGAAGAGGTGGGAGTTAAATTTGAAGAATACCATTTTGGTGAAAACATTTCAGAAACAGAGTTAATTGATTTTATATATAAATTAAACAATGAAGAAAGTATTAACGGAATATTAGTTCAATATCCTATTCCTAAGCAAATTAGTTTGCAAAAAATCGCAAATGCAATTGATAAAAACAAAGATGTAGATGGTTTCAATCCATACAATATTGGATTGCTTGATTCTAACTGCCCAGTTTTTACACCTTGCACACCTCTTGGAATTATGAAAATGTTTGAAGAATATAAAATAGATTTAACTGGGAAAAAGGTTGTAATTATTGGAAGAAGCAACGTAGTTGGTAAGCCTATGGCAGAATGTATGCTAAATGCAAATGCTACAGTAACAATTTGCCATTCAAAAACTAAAAATCTGAAAGAAGAATTATTAAAGGCTGATGTTATTATTTCCTCAGCCGGGAAAAGAAATATCGTAACAGCTGATATGGTAAGAGAGGGAACTGTTGTTATTGATGTTGGAACAAATAGAGATGAAAATGGAAAGCTTTGTGGTGATGTTGATTTTGAGAATGTAAAAAAGAAGGCTTCATATATAACTCCTAATCCAGGGGGAGTTGGCCCAATGACAGTAGCAATGCTTTTAAATAACGTAATAAAAGCTTATGAGATACAAAATGGAATTATTAATTATGATTGAAAGGAGTGGAGAATGCACATATTAATGCCTAAAAAATTAAAAAAATATATTTCAAAAGTATTTGAGTTTTTTTGCAAATATTATATGTTTATATTTTTATTTGCATTTTTATTACTATTACATCTTACATCGCCACACTTGGAAGATGATTTAATATTTTCAAAATATTTAAAAGAGAGAAGCCTAAAGGATTTTATTGTATGGAGATATAATACTTGGACATCAAGAAATATAATTGAAGTGATAGTTGTAATGTTTTGTACAGGGAGACACTGGAAGGTATGGAGCTTTATTGATACACTTATTTATGTAATTATGACTATTATAATATCAAAGATGTTTAATAAAAAACATAACAAGAGGTTTGATACAGTTTTATGTTTATTGGTATTGATATATTCTTTTCAAGATATGGGGTCGGCTGGAACTACTGTAACGACGCTAAATTATATTTTACCACTTACTTGCTTATTGTATTCGCTATTTATTTTATCAAAGATAAACAATGTGGAGAAGATTCATAAATTAGAATATGTAACTGCGACAGTTACTAGTTTAATTGCGTGCAATGTAGAACAAATGTGTCTTGTTTTTGTTGGTTTTACAATTATAGATGTTATATTTTTAATAATTAAAAGAAGACTTTCAAATAGAAATTGGTTTGTAGTTTTCTTAATGATTATAGGAATAATGGAATTATTATATATAATAAAGTGTCCAGGAAATTTAACAAGGTATGAGTCAGAAATTAATACTTGGTATCCTGAATATAGATATTATGGAATAGATTGTAAGCTATATTTGGGAATTGTTTCTACAACAAGTGTGATTTTAAATCAGAAAGTTGTTTTTACAATATTTGCATTGCTTTTAATGATTTATACTTTTATTAAAAGTCAGAATAAAGTTATGAGGATAGTTTCTACCTTAGATTTTTCTTTTTTTATGTTTATGGGTACTCTTAAAGAAACATCTAAAACTATTTTTCCGAGTTTAAATACTTTTTACGATATAGTAGATATAAATGGAATCTATTATACTGGAAGTCATTTACCTAATATAATATGTTTGTTTATTATTCTATTTGTGGCTTTTTCTATGATATATTTAATTTATAAATTATTGGACTGTAAAATAGTATATCCTTTAATTTTTTTAGCAGGATTATTGTCAAGAATTGTGATGGGCTTTTCTCCAACAGTATTTGCGAGCAGATCAAGAACCGCGATTATTCTTTATTTTTCAGCAATAATTCTAAGCTATGTTTTATATATGAAAATAGCAGAAAGACTTGATGGTGATAAAAATGGACCTGAGATGAATAAAAATTCAGGAGTGAATAAAGGAATAGATTGGAGCGATAATAGTAAAGATAAAGAAATATCTTATATAAAATTTGAAAATAAGAGCTTAGCAGAATGTAGGAAAAGAAATGAATTATTAATTGGCGTAATTAATTATGTTATTTTAATTTCGGCAATTGGGGAGTATTTAGATACTTTATTTGCAAATGTAGGAAATCTGTTATCAATTTAACAGCAAATTTAAGAATATTTAGATACTTTATTTGCAAATGTAGGAAATTTATAATATATAAATTTATGATAAATTAAAACAGAAACTTATATCAAAATCAATCAGTAAAAATGCTGATTGATTTTTCTTATAGTAACCTAGTTGTAACTTTTGATAGTGTATAATACAGATAAATTAATTAAAAAAAAAAGAGGATAATCTATTATGGAAATTTTAAGAGTAGAAAATTTAACGAAAATTTATGGAAAAGGGGAAAATGAGGTTGTTGCACTAGATAATGTTTCTTTTTCTGTTGATAAGGGTGAATTTGTTGCGATTGTTGGTGCGTCTGGAAGCGGAAAGTCTACGCTGCTTCACTTAATGGGAGGGGTAGATAGACCAACGTCTGGGAAAGTATTTATTGATGGCAAAGACATTTACAGTTTTAATGATGATAAACTTGCTATTTTTAGAAGAAGACAAGTAGGACTTATTTATCAATTTTATAATTTAATTCCAATATTAAATGTTGAGGAAAATATTACATT
>CACXCH010000113.1 GCA_902766085.1 uncultured Eubacteriales bacterium | reverse complement strand
GGAGATGTAAAAGACTTAAAAGAAAGAGCAGAAGCACTTAAAGACTTAGCAAATGATTATAACAACTTCTCAGGAATAGACGAAAATACAAAAGGAACAGTATCATTTGTAATCATAGTAGACAACATAAAAAAAGATGATGAATAAGCATACTTTGAATTAACAAAGAATTAGCTATAGCTAAAAAATCAGCTATAGCTAATTTTCTTGCTATACAGGTTAATGGTTTATAATTAAAAAGGCCAGAAAGTATAATATTTAATGGGCGAGTAAGATGCTTTAAAATATTTTAATTTAACGTTGACATATTTTCCAAAAAGTGTTAATCTATATTTAGGATAAATTTGAGAGAGGGGAAAAGTTGAAACACAAATAATAAAATAAATATGTGATTCAATTAGTAAAAATTATGAGTTTTTTTGATGTATTTAAAAAGAAGCAAAATGAAGCAAATAATAAGAATAGAGTGCCACAACAACCATCATATAATTTAGAAGCAAAAATATTACCTAATGGAAACTATGCATATAATTTTGTGGATTACGAGAATGACCCTAATAAAGATTATGACACTACTTACCTAGAAGTTAATCCAAGATACAAAATACTTGCAGGAAGGCCAGTTTATGAAGCGAAGGTTTCTTGGTATAGAGAAGATGATACACAACTCAATAATCCACAAACAGGAAAGATGGAATATCTAAGAAAAGATGACACAAGTAAAATTCTTATAGAAGCTAATTTAAATAGCTTAACAAACGATCCTAAATATATTCAGCTATTTATGAGAAATCTTTTAAGTGAAAAAAGAGTTGAAGGTTATTTAGAAAGAGGACTCGAAGAAAATCCTAATGGATATAAATGTGGAAATTATATAGGCGGAGTAGAATATAGCTCAAAAACAGGAGAACTACAGAAAATATTCCATACAAGTGTAGGAGAGGCTGTACATAACTCACCAGAAATGGTTCAAGCAAGAGCAGATAAAGTCAACAGAAAAAGAAATGAACTTCTAAATAATCTTAGAAGTTATGAAATACAAAAAGAGCAAAATGTAAAGAACATTAATGAAGCTGAAGAACAATTAAAAAAATTTGATGAACAACACGGGTTTAGACAATCAGATAAAGATGATGACTCAGGTAGATAAATAAAAAACTAAGCACAGGTGTGCTTAGTTTTTTCAATATTTTTCTTAAAAATATTGCTTATATTTATTTACAAATTAAAAATTATATATTAATCGTAATTGCATTTACCCATCAATATCAATCCTCACATTACTTTTGATTGACAAATAAGGCAAAAGAGAGTAAAATATAACCTGTATAAATATGAATTATACAAATTAATTTAAAATAAGGAGCATTATGCCAAGCAATAATTATATAAAAAGTGAAAACTTTGCATCAAAAACAAAAGTTTATATTGCAATTATAGGAATATTGCTAGTTGCAATTTGTGTGCTTAATTTAAAAGCTGTGCCTTATGCAATAATAGGTTATTTAATATTATTATCATATACAATATGGTCAGCAAGAAGGAGAAAGGCAGAATTATCGGAACAGCTAAAAGATTTAACACTTAATGTAAACACAACAGCAAAAACAACTCTAATAAATTCACCATTTCCGCTTGCTATATTTGAAACAACAGGCAATATGATATGGAAAAGTGAAAAATTTGTTCAAGAATTTGAAGGAAAAAATATTGACCAAGAATTAAATGAACTACTCATCAAAATAAAGACTAATATCGATGAATCCGATAAAAAAAGAGAAAAAGGAAACATCAATATACAAACAATTTTAAACAATAAAAAATATCAAATCCTAGGATCGTATGTATCAAATAAAAAGAAACATACTCAAGAGCAAGAGTACACTACAATACTTTACTTTATTGACCAAACTGAAACGAACAAAATGCAAACTACAATTAAAGAAAGTGAGTTAAGCATTGGAATAATAATGATTGATAATTATGAAGAACTAACTCAAAGAATATCATCAGAGATTAGACCACTATTTATTGCTGAAGTTGAAAAACATATCTATGACTGGACTGCAAAATATGAAACTCTAGTTATTAAAGCTGATAGAAATGCTTTTTACTGTATTACTGATAGGAAAAATTTACAAAAAATGATGAATGACAAAATGAACATTCTTGATGAAATAAAATCAATCAGTATGGAAGATATTATACCAGCAACTTTAAGTATAGCGTTTTCTAATGACGGGAACACAAACATTGACAAGGCACAATCAGCAAGAGCTGTTACAGATATAGCTCTTGGCAGAGGAGGAGATCAAGCAATTGTCAAACTTGACGGAAAATACGAATTTTTTGGTGGAAGAACACAGGAAATAGAAAAACGTACAAAAGTCAAAGCTAGGATGATATCAAATTCTCTAACAGAGTTAATAAAAGGTTCTGACAGAGTTGTAATAATGGGACACTCTCATAGTGATATGGATGCAATCGGTTCAGCTCTTGGAATATATAGTTTAGCAAAATCACAACAAAAAGAAGCGAAAATTGTTATTAAAGAAATAGGAATTGGAATTGATAATTTCCTAAATACTGCAAAACAAATAGAAGAATATCAAAATACCTTTATTAATAAAGCAAAGGCGCTAGAGATTACTTCTGAAAATACTTTGTTAGTTGTTGTGGATACAAATAAAAAGAATTATGTTGAAGTGCCAGAATTACTTGAGAAAACAAGTAAAATAGTTGTAATTGATCACCACAGAAGAAGCACTGATTTTATTGAAAATGCAACATTAACATTTCACGAAGTTTATGCGTCATCCGCAAGCGAATTAGTTACGGAAATCTTGGAATATGCACCATCAAAAATTGAATTAACATCTCTTGAAATGGATGCACTATATGCAGGAATTATGCTTGATACAAAAGAATTTACATTTAAAACGGGTGTAAGAACATTTGAAGCGGCAGCATACTTACGTAAATGTGGAGTTGATATAATTAAAGTAAAAAAATGGTTCCAAAGTGATTTAGAAACATATAAAACAATTTCCGAAATTGTATCAAAAGCAGAAATAATGAATGATCACATTGCAATTTCTATGTATGACAAGATAGACAATAATGCCAATATAATTGTCGCTAAAGCAGCAGATGAATTATTAACAATTGGAGGAATTACAGCTTCATTTGTTTTAGGAAAGATGGACAATAAAGTTTACATTAGTGGAAGATCCATTGGAGACATAAATGTTCAACTAATCCTTGAAAAACTTGGAGGAGGCGGACATATAACTCTTGCTGGTGCACAAATGGAGGACATTTCAATTGAGGAAGCAAAACAAGAACTAATAAACAGGATAAATGAATACTTCTTTGAACAACAACAATAAATCAAAGATTGGAGGGAATAAACATGAAGGTTATACTACTTGAAAATATTAAAGGAGTTGGCAAAAAAGATGATATCATCAATGCCAACGATGGATATGCAAGGAACTATTTGTTCCCCAAAAAATTAGCTATTGAGGCTAATAAGGCAAATTTAACAAAATTACAATCAAAAAAAGACAGCAATGAATTTAAGAAAAATGAGGAAAGAAAAGAAAGTCAAAAAATAAAAGAGCAAGTTGAAAAGCTAACATTAAAAATTTCTGTTAAAGCAGGAGAAAATGGCAAAATATTTGGAGGAGTAACATCAAAAGAAATCTCTGATGAACTTAAAAAACAATACAACATCGAAATTGACAAAAAGAAAATCGACTTAAAAGAAACTATTAAATCATTGGGGAGTTTTATTATAAATATAAAACTATTTGAAGACATAACAGCTAAATTAAGAGTTTTAATTGTAAATGAATAAGAAAGAGAAATTATTAAAAGATCTAATCAGAAACAAACTAATATAACATTAATTGCAAGCAAATAGATAAAACATTTTTTAAAACGATTAAATTGTAAATGAGTAGGAGGCTTAAATGAGTACACTACAACGTATTCCACCACATGATGAGGAAGCAGAACAAGCAGTAATTGGTTCAATGCTAACAGATAAAGATGCGGTAGCTGCTGCAATCGAGGTATTAAAACCTGATGATTTTTATGCTGATTATAACAAAACAATATATGAAGCTATAATGAATATATACGCAAAAGCAGAACCAATCGACATTATTACTGTAAAAAATGAATTAACTTCCCTTGAAAAGTTAGAGGCAGTTGGAGGCCTAGAATACTTAGCTAGTTTACCAGATAAGGTTCCAACAACTGCAAATGTAGAAAAATATGTAAAAATTGTTGAAGAAAAATCATTACTTAGAAACTTAATAAAAACAGCAAACAATCTAATCGAATTAGGTTACAGCCAAAATGAAGATGTTGAAAATATTATGGATAGTGCCGAAAAGCAAATATTTGATATGATGCAAAGAAAATCGCAAAAGGGCTATACATCAATAAAAGATATATTGGTAGATTCATTCGAAGAATTGCAAGAGTTATACAATAACAAAAAACATGTTACAGGTGTACCATCAGGTTTTGCCGATCTTGATGATTTAACAGCAGGATTTCACAAATCAGAGCTTGTATTAATTGCAGCAAGACCTGCAATGGGCAAAACAGCATTTGCTCTAAATATTGCAACAAATGCTGCAACAAAATACAATGTTCCTGTTGTGGTATTTAGTCTTGAAATGTCACAAATACAATGCGCAAACAGAATTTTATGTTCACAAGCAATGGTGGACAGCTCAAAATACGCTAAAGGTGAAGTAAGTGATGAAGATTGGGAAAAACTTGTAATAGCATCAGGAGAATTATCGGATTCTGCCGGAATTTTTATTGATGACACCGCTGGAATAACAATAGCAGAAATAAGAGCAAAATGCAGAAAATTAAAACTTGAAAAAAATATTGGACTTGTAGTAATTGACTACTTACAGTTAATTCAAGGCAGTGGCAAAACATCAAGCCGTGAACAGGAAATCGCAGAAATAAGTAGATCTTTAAAACTTTTAGCAAAGGAAATTAATGTTCCTGTAATAGCATTATCTCAGCTATCACGTGCTCCAGAAGCAAGAACTGACCATAGACCTATGCTACAAGATTTACGTGAATCAGGATCAATTGAGCAGGACGCAGACGTGGTAATGTTTATTTATAGAGATGACTACTACAATCCGCAATCAGAGCAAACAAACATTGCAGAAATTATAACAGCAAAAAATAGAAGCGGCCCAGTAGGAACAAGAGAACTATTATGGATGCCACAATACACAAAATTTGCAAACAAATTCAATGGATAACAAACAAATTGCATTGTACAATTCCTATAAATTAATACTTTTTAAATGAAAGTTAAACATCCAAACATAATTACTAAGGTTAAGCGACGTACTCACGTAAATTTTTACTGATAAGCTATAGTAAATTGCTAATGCAATTTTCAAAGAAAGGATGCAAACTTATATGGCAAAAAGACTAGACATTGTTGAAGAAAAATTTTTAAATACAATTAGGGAAAACAACCTAATACAAAAAGGAGATGTAATAGTAGTTGGGGTTTCAGGTGGCCCTGACTCTATTACTCTTTTAACATGCCTAAACAAATACAAAGAAAAATTAAATTGTAAAATAATAGTAGCACATATCAACCATTTAATTAGAAAAGACTCCACAGAAGATGAACAATTTGTGGAAAACTACTGCCAAAAAAACGAAATACCAGTTTTTATAAAAAGAGCAAAAGTAGAAGAAATTGCAAAAGAACAAAAAAGAGGAACAGAAGAAGTTGGAAGAAAGATTCGCTATGACTTTTTTAATGAAGTTTTAAAACAGAACAATGCTAACAAAATTGCAGTAGCACACAATTTAAATGATAATGCAGAAACAATGCTACTTAACTTAATAAGGGGAACTGGACTTCAAGGATTAGAAGGAATAAAGCCTAAAAACAATAATATAATAAGACCTTTAATTAATTGCAAAAGAGAAGAAATAGAAGAATACTGTAAAAAAAATAATTTAAATCCTAGAATAGACTCAACAAATAGTCAAAACATTTATAGAAGAAACATAATTAGAAATCAAATATTGCCAGAACTAAAAGAAATAAATCCAAACATTGTTGAAACACTATCAAAGACAGCACAAATAATACGAGAAAACAACAAATATATAAAAGAAAATGCAGAAAAAACATTTAAAGAAATTGGAAAAATAGAACATTCAAATAAAATATTCTTCAAGTTATCAGAATTTAACAAACAAAGCAGAGCAATACAATCAGAACTAATAATAATATCAATAAAGACACTTAATGGTAACTTTAAAAACTTTTCATCTAAAAATATTGAAGATGTTTTAAAAATTGCAAACAACAATATAGGTAACAAATATTTAACAATCAATAATTTTAAATTTGAAATCTTTGATAAAAAAATATATATATATAAATTGCAATAATAAGTTTCAAATCAAGGTTACAGGTTAATGTTTTTTAGTTTAGAGTGCAACGAAGCATAATATTTAATGGCTCATAGACTTGCTGTTTTGAACTCCTCCACCTAATGTGACAAACAAAAATTATAAATAATTTTTGTTTGCACGTTTTAAGGAACGTTCAAAAATTTCGCCCTTCACTTACGTTCCGGTTGGTCGCTGAAGGCGCGTCTTACTCGCCTATTAAATATTATGCTT
>CACXCH010000112.1 GCA_902766085.1 uncultured Eubacteriales bacterium | reverse complement strand
GTCAAGATCTGCAACATCAGTCAAAATTAATTCATTGCCTTCATTAAATTTTTCAATTACTTCTTTTGCAAGCATTCCGTTTGCACCTGTTATTAAAATTCTCATCATAAATCTCCTTTATCAAATTATTGACTTTTAAATAATATCACTACAAGAAAAATAAGTAAACAATTTTGATTCAAGTTGCTAAAGTATAGCTTTTATAATGTATTTAGTCGCACAAGTTGCTTTACTTTATAGAATTGCTTTTATTTTTTTACTCTACGTGGTAGTTTTTTCATTATTTTTTATATAAAATTATGTATATTTCTCTATATTTTACTATATATATAAATAGCTAATTTTCCAAGATGAATTTTATTTAAAAACATCATAATTGCCACAGATGTTCTAACGAATTTAAGTTGTCCTTTTGCTTTATTAAATCCAATATATTTATTTTTCTGAAATTCAGGAAAGTGTTCTTTTAGCCAGTCAAAAGCCTTATCATATTCGTCACTTATTTCTTTATATTTAAAGCCTTTCGTGCAATAAAATAAATACCAAATAACATTTGTTATAATTGAATATTCTGCAACATCATGCCTTTTTTCTAGCAATCCTCTCTTCTTAAGTGAATCATAAGTTTTATCAAGAAAATAAAATATATGTACATTTTTACTATTTTTTTGTTTAGTGTTTGAAACGCTTGCTATATTATAGAACCAATTGTATCCGGTATAATCAATTACTTTAGTTTTATCAGAAAGTAAATATGCTTGTAAATTTAAATATGTATCTTCTCCAAAATCATTATCTAAAAATTCGAGATTATTTTTTTTCAAAAAGTCTGTTTTATAAATCTTTGCCCAAGGTGCCAAAACGTTGTATTTAGAAAATTCTTCATCTGTCAATTTTACATTTCTTATTATTTTTCCATCATCTGTTGGTCTTTTATATCCACATACAACAATATCGTATTGTCCTTCTTCAGCATTTGTTAATAGAGTTTCAATGTAATCATTGTCGATGAAATCATCATTGTCCATAAACATTATGTACTCGGTTTCAGTCATTTGTATTGCTTTATTTCTTGTTCTAGCTACTCCCATATTTTCTTGTTCAATTGCTGTAATGTTTTTATATTTTTTTGCAAACTCATTTATTATTTTTTGTGAGTTATCTTTTGATCCATCATTTATTACAAGTATATCAATATCTTTATATGTTTGATTTAACACACTTTCTAAACATCTTCCAATGTATTTTTCTGAATTATACACAGGAATCACCATTGTAACTTTATTTTTCATTTTTATTATCATTCCTCTCTGAAGGAACACAACTGCTCTTTTCTAATTTTTTCATTTCAATTTGGTCTATTAGAATATATAAAATAAAGAATATTGTCATTGAAGTAAAATAGCTTCCAACAGCGCCATAGATTCCATTTGCCTTTGTCATAAGATTAGCAGTAATCAATGATATTATGGAAACTGTTAAATAAATAATAAACTGTATAAATGTCTTTCTTATCGTCGTTAAAACAGATGAATAAATAATTCCAACATTGTATAAAGTAGCCGCAATTATTATAATTGCTAATGAAAGCTTATATCCTTTTAAGTCAATTCCATATAGAAGTTGAAGTACAGGAACCCCCGCAAAATATGCTAATAATGTTGCAATAGTTCCAAGTCCTAGTAAAGAAAGTACAATTTTAAATATAAGTTTATTTAGTTCTTTAATTTTCCCATTGTCGCAAAGCTTTGTAATTGCAGTTAAATACGGATGCATTAAAAATTGACCAAATAGTGCCATAACAGTTGCAGGCATAATTATAATTCCAAATATAGCTTGTATATCTTCAGTTAAGAAATTATCAATAGCATATTTTTGAGCATTGCTTATGTAAATTGAAAAAAAGCTGATTGCAAACATAAAAAAACCATTTTTAAAGATAGAATTAACATTGTTCCAATTAATTTTTTTTCTAAAATTTACATATTTCTTTGCATTTCTAATGTCATAGAAAAATAAGAATAGAAGCCAAACTATAATAATAGCAATACAAGAAAACATCATTTGTTTTGTAATATAATCTACAATTACAAAAACAATTATACTTACAAGGCTTTTAAAAAAATATGATTTTCCAACTAGATTCAGCATTTCATTTTTTTGAAAAATTCCATAAATTACATCACTAAATGCTTCAATGCATTTATAAAATGCAAGAAGAATGAAAATCGAAGATTTATATACATCATATTTCCTAATTATTACGAATGCAAATGCAATAATCATCATAGTAATGCATGAAATAATTCTATTAAAAATATAATCATTATCTGTTAGTTTCTTTCCTCTATCAGTTACTTGATAAACCCTTCCTGCATACGTTCCAATTACATTTAAAATACATGCAGTTGAAAATGCAAGCGTAAAAATCCCAGCATTTGTGGTTTTGTTTATCCTTGTAACACAAATCATAAAAAACAACGAATTAAATGCATTTAATCCTGTTCCTAAAATGTTCCATATAAAATTACTTTTAAAATTTTTATCTTCGTCCAATGTATTTCTTCCTTTATATATTTTTATTTGCCAGTCAATTTAACATAAAGTACTATATGGCATTTAATTTTCTTTGTGTTTAAATAATAAATTTTCTTATCACAAAGTTTAAATAATTTTTAGTCTTTGCGACTTTTTATTTAACTAGCCATTAGTTCTTACAGTTTTTTTAACTAGCCATTAGTCTTTACAGCTTTTTTATAAAACCTCATTATAAACTTTGCAATAGGCTTTGGCCAAAACTTGCCAAACATATCATAATCCTCATCAAGTCTCACATTGTTTTCAATTAAGCTTGATGTTGTTGACTCCTCGTGAATTCTATGTTGCATTAATTCTTTATCAACATAAGCAAATGGATTAGGAAGTAATGCAAATTTATACCAAGTATACCAATCCAAATTGCTTTTATATCCAGTTATGAATGGTTCTTTTCCAACAACGTCAATATTTAATGTGACTGCAGGGCAACAAATAGCATTTCCATATTTTACGGTTTTCATTTTGTTCCCTTTTTTGTATGGATTTTTTAACAAAGATTTGAGTAAGAAACGTTTAATCTTTAAATTAACTGTTATTGGAATAGTTTCATTATTTTTTAATTCTCTATAATTTCCAAATGCAATAGAAAAATCACTATATTTTTCATAAAGCTTCTCTATTTCTTCAACATAATTTTTATTATATGTATCATCTTGATGAGCAATAGTTACAAGTGGAGTTGTTGTGCATGATACTCCAAAATTCCAGTCCTCACCAATTCCAGATTTACCTTTATTAATAAAAACAGGTACTTTATACTTTTCAGCCATGTTATTTATGTATGAATTAGGAGTTGATGTTGAAATTATTATATTTGTTTTAACTGTTTGGTTCATTAATGATTGAATACAGTCTTCTAAAAATTCAGACTCTTTATATGCACATATAACAAATGTATGGTTATTTGCTCTTTCCAACTTTTTCATCTCCCTTTTCATATTCCTTTAAAGCAATATAATGATCTAATTCCTTTACTTTTTCATTAAGCTTACTGATTTTAATATTATATATAAAATCTTGAATCAGCAAAAAAATAAACATCACAAAAAACACAAAGTTTACTGGAGCATAAAATCCAAAGTCCTCTGATAACTTAACTACTATCTCTGGAAATATACTTAAAATAATCAAAATAATGCATCCGACAATCCAAATAATAGATTCTGATACTTTTAATTGACTTTTCTTTATTTTTTTAATTACCATAAAAAATGCCAAAAGAGCAAATAGTATTAATAAAATTCTCAGTACTCTTGTCATAACTCTCCTCCTTAATCAGTAAAAAAGCTCATAAAAATTATTGAAAAAATAACATTTGCCATATAGGTTATTGATTTTCCAAAACTTAGATAGCTTTTTCCAAACTGTCTTTCTCTCATTTCTACTTGAACTTCATCGATTCTGAATCCTTTTATGATAAAATAGTCAATTGTATCAGGTTCTGGTGTCAAATTTGAATTATTTACCATTTCTTTCATTGCATTTTTGTTAAATGCTCTCATTCCAGATGTTGGGTCAGTTATTTTCTTTCCAGTTGTGAGTTTTATAAAAGATGTAATTAGTCTACTTCCAAGCATTCTAGCCGAAAGAGGTTTCTTTTCTGTTACAAATCTAGAGCCAATTACTATATCATCATTATCTTTAATCATTTTGCTTATAATATCATTAAGATATTTTCCTTCGTGCTGTCCATCTCCATCAAATTGGATTGCAATATCATAATCGTGTTTTAAAGCATATTTCATGCCTAACTGTATTCCACTTGAAAGACCATAATTAACTGGTAATGAAATTACATTTAGATTATTGTCATTGCAAACCTCAATTGTATTGTCTTTTGAAGAGTCATTAATAATTATATAGTCAACCATATAATCTGCATTTGTAGTATTGGTTTTTATATCCTCAACAACATTTTTAAGAGATTTCGATTCATTATATGCAGGTACTATTACTAATACTTTAGGATTCTTTTTGTTTTTTAAATTATAATTTTCATATTTTTCTACTTTTCTGGCCTTTAAATATTCTGCCCCATATATCAAGATTAAAGAATATTCTGTCATAAAATTTGGGTAAAAATATCGTTGATCTTGAGATGTTATCAATAAAATATAAGTTCCAATATTTAAAATCATTGGTAAAATTAATAGTAAATACTGCACACTATTTTTGTTGCCATTTCTTTTATTTTTAATAATTATAGCTATAAGTAGAATAATTGAAATATATAAAGCTGTTGCAGGTCTATATATTAAATAGTATAGAGATCTGTGGGTAATAGTTTTTCTGTACCATTTTGATAAAATGTTGTTTCCAATTTTTGAAATTGGTGTTGTCTTATATTTTCCATCAGATATTCCAAGTATATAATCATTATTTTCTACAACACAATTCATAAAAGTTTTAGAGTTTTCATTTATTTGCCACCATATTGAGTTCGTAGTCAAAAAGTGTTTGATAATAGTTTTCTTATGTTGTGAAGCATATTTTTTGAATATCTCATCCATTTTTTGATTAGCTTCTACACTCAATAAAGCGCTATTATTGTATCCTTCATTATAAAAGATATATGTTCCAAAATAAGGGTCATAAATTTCTTTCCATTTTTCAACATCTAAAATTGTATCCAAAAATTCTCGTTCATCATTTGTTAGTTCTTGGTCAATATTATCATATTTAAGTAAAGCTCCGATGCAATAAACTTTTGTAGTATTTAATATGGTTCCACCAGATTGGGTCGGCATTATGTTTACTGTCCATTGTGGAATACACATGATTATCATAATTAAAACAAAAGATACAGCAAATTTAATTGTGTCTTTAAATTTTTTATTATATATGAAATTTAAAATCACAACAATTAAGAGCATTATTGCTCCAATAGGAGCCCCGTTATATCGAAATTTCATTATACATACAGAAGATAATGAAATCAAAATTATTTGAAAAGCAGAATAATTAAATTTTTCTTTGATTCCCATATAAATCATTATAATTAATAAGAAGAACATATAACTATAAATTATATCTTTCCAAATAGTTATAGAATACATATAGTTAAGAGGTAAAATCGATATAATTAATGTTATAAATACTTGCCAAGTCTTATTTCTCCTTGTGTTATTGTATTTTCTTAATAGTTTACAAGAATAAGTCCAAATAAATGCAAATATAATTATTTGACATAAAGCCGGCAACCAAATATTTCCAGCAATTTTTGTTAAATTTCCAACTAAAAATGAGTCGATAATTGGATGTCCAGTTGAATAATTGTTAGTTTGAGCCTGATTTATTTGATCTACTCCATCAGGCGTAATTATCCCTGGATAAAATGACAATAACGCAAACCCAAAAATAATAAATATAATTAAAAAAATTGTTACATCAATTTTTTCGACTTTTCTATTTTTATTATTATTTTTCTCATTTTCGTTATTTTTTGTTTTTTCAATCTTGTTTTCTGTTTTATTCATGGTAAATTCTTAAAACTCCTAGATATTTTTGTTTCAATTGCTTTTAGCTCCATCGTTGAATTTATTTTAGTCAATCTTCAAAAAATTCTCAACACTTTCTTTTGCTTTTTTAGTATAGTCTTTTTTCCACTCTTTATATAATTCTAATATCTTTTCACGATTTTCTAAAGCATATTTCATTTTGTCGTAAATTGCCATTATATCGTCTTCCTTATTTACGACAAGATATTTTTCAAGCTCGCTTCCTTCAAAATAATGATGATTATCTCCCGTTATGCAAATTGTTCCAAGCTCAAGGCTTTCAAGTGGAATTAAAGGTGCACATTCTGTAAATGTAACATATACATTGATATCATTTGCGGCCATCCTTTTATATAGTTCTTCCTTGGGTATACTATGGTCCTCGCCTGATAAATTAATCTCATATAGCCTTGATATTGTTGAGATCTTGCTCGTGATTGGAACGCAGTCAACCTCAGCATCTTTAAATAGGCTAATTGCACTTAATTGATTATATACATTTTTAACCCATCTATTTCCAGACGAATAAATTCCAATTTTAAGTTTTTGGCTTAGATCTCCTTTGCTTGGTAAATATTTTTCCTTATTTTCAATTTTAACATCATTCATCAAAAAGCTTGCCCTATAGCCTTTTGCTTTATAAAATTCATATAAGCTTTTCTTAACAAAACCTAGTTCATCAATCTTACCTTTATTGTATAAGTCAAGCATTATTTTAAATACTTCCCAATCATAAGATTCGGATAATAAAGCATTGCTTCCATGTAATAAAAGCTTAATCCTTACGCTTTCGTCAATATCTTTAAGAGCATAAATAATATTTTCCCATCCTTTAGCAAAAGCATTAAATATTACAAGTCTCTTTCCAGAATCTAAAATAGTTTGTGCTATAAGTCTAGATTCCTTTTTATTGTATTGTTCTCTAACTTCTATAATATTGTTTCCAAAAGAATATTTTGTAGCATTTTTTACTCCTATCCACTCAGGATGGCAAATCGCTACATAATTAGAATTTTGCATAGCAAGTGTGCTTCTAATTTTGTTTATTCTTTTCTTTCGATGAAAATAAATTGAATATTGCATAGCAAGTCCCATAAAACATTCCCTTAAAGTATGCTTTATGTGCCATCTACAATTGAATAAAAAATTAATAAAATTATTTATCACTTTTCCAATCTTTGGTCCAAATTTACGATTAATAAATACAGTTCTTCTTTCACCCCTACTTGTCCAAGTAGCATTAAATAGATGAACCATACAAGTATTTTTTGTGTAAAATTTTTCTGAATAGTCATAACTTAATGGATAAAAATATTCTCTTGGATAAACATAAATACTATTATCATAAATTTTTATGCCATTACTATCTGTTTTGCACTCATATTGACTTAATATTTTTGTAATAATTGCAGGATTAGCATAACTATAAATTGCCTT
>CACXCH010000111.1 GCA_902766085.1 uncultured Eubacteriales bacterium | reverse complement strand
GGAATAAAAAGAACAACTGGACAACACCCTGGAGGAATTATAGTCGTTCCCAAAGGAAGGGAAATATATGAATTTACTCCTGTTCAACACCCAGCTGATGACCCTGATTCAGATATTATTACAACACACTTTGATTACCACTCAATTGACCAAAACCTTTTAAAACTCGATATTCTAGGACACGATGACCCAACCGTAATTCGTATGTTATACACAATAACAGGTTTTGACCCAACACATGTACCACTAGATGATAAGGACACAATGTCAATTTATTCATCAACTGATGCATTAGGCGTTACACCGGAACAAATTCACTCAGAAGTTGGAACTTTTGGAATACCGGAATCTGGAACAAAGTTTGTAAGAGGAATGTTAAAAGATACAAAACCTACAACATTTGACGAACTATTAAGAATTTCAGGATTATCACATGGTACTGATGTTTGGCTAGGAAATGCACAAGACCTAATAAACTCTGGCACAGCAACATTAAGAGAAGTAATTTGTACTCGTGATGATATTATGCTTTATTTGATTGGAAAGGGAATTGAGCCTAACATTGCATTCAAAACAATGGAACTTGTTCGTAAGGGAAGAGTTGCTAAAATGCCTGAAAAGTGGGCAGAATATAAAAAAATTATGGAAGAACACAATGTGCCACAATGGTATATTGATTCTTGTAACAAAATAAAATATCTATTTCCAAAAGCACACGCAGCTGCTTATGTTACAAATGCATTTAGAATTGCTTGGTTCAAAGTACACATTCCAAAAGCTTACTATTGTGCGTACTTTTCAATTAGAGCAGATGCCTTTAATAGTGAAATAATGTGCAATGGTCCTGAACGAGTAAAAAACAAAATGAAAGAAATTGACTTAAAAGGAAATGATGCAACAAAAACAGAAAAGGATATGTACGAAACTCTCGAAATAGTAAATGAAATGTATGAAAGAGGAATAAAATTTCTTCCAATCGATTTATATGAATCAAGTGCTGAAAAATTTAAAATGGAGGATGGAGGAATAAGACCACCATTAAATAGTATTCCTGGATTTGGTACAGTTGCAGCAAAAGGTGTAGAAAAAGCAAGACAAGATGGAGAATTTATGTCAATAAATGACTTAAAAAATAGAGCTGGAATTGGACAAAGCGGAATTGAGCAATTAAGAGATGCTGGTTGCCTAGAGGGAATGTCAGAGAGCAATCAACTATCATTATTTGCATAAAAATTATTTTTTATAGTTTTGAAATGTCAGCTATGTTAGTAATTAACTACTATAATTTGCATAAAAGTTATTTTTTATAATTTTGAAATATTAGCTATGTTAGTAATTAACTACCATAATTTTTATAAAAACTATATTTTATAATTTTAGATATTAGTTATGCTAGTAATCTTTGAAAAAAAGTAATAAGAATAAAAAAGAGGAAAAATATGGAAACTTTAATAAAAATATTAGTAAGTTATTTTATAATAATCAACATCATAAGTCTTGCACTTATATGGCTAAAATTAAAGACAGATATAATTACAATGAACACAAAAAAATTTAATGCACTACTATTCATAATTTCAATAGTAGGTGGTTTTATAGGTACACTCCTTGGTGTTGAAATGCTCCAATATGAACCAGACAATAAACTATTTAAAAGATGGATTCCACTTACGGTATTTGTAGAAGTATGTGTAATTTTAATCATTTACTATAAAAATATGTAAGCATTAAATATTATGCTTTATTGCATTTCAAATTAATACTTGTAAAAATCAAGGTGTTTAATTAAATACCTTGATTTTTCATGTATAACAGCAAATAAAAAAATCATAAAAAGTTTACATTTTTTTATGATTTTTTATAGTTTTACAGTAAAAAGCAAAAGATATTAGAAAAAATAAAAATGTGGAAACTGTGGAAAAACCTGTGAATAACTCTAATATAAAGGCTAGATTTTTAAAATTTTCCACACTTAAAAATAGATAAGTTTTTATGAAAACTTGTTATTGTAAAGTGAATTTATGTCGACAAATTATTCGGCGTAAACTAGTATACTTTTTAATTAATAAAGCTTTTTACAATCTTAGACTTATATGTGATTAATATACAGATATAGGCTATTTTTTAGTATTATGCTTACATATTATTATTAACAAATGTTTATGCATTTTTACTCTTATTAGATTTAGTAGATGAACTATTTTTATTATGTTTATTAGGCTTGTCATTTTTATTTACATCGTCACTTGGAAGAATATAATCAACTAGTCCAAATACTATAGCTCCTAATATCATAGGTATATATGATAGTGTATAACCTATTATAAAATATTGAATTAGGTAAAGAGAAATTCCGGAAAGAACAAAGCCAATAATAAACTTAATATATGGATGGTAATATAATTTTGTGAAACATCCAATAAAGAAATCAACTAAAGTTAAAATCATAACTTCTGCAATTAAGATACATAAATAATTTAATGCAAATCCCGGAGTGAAGAATGCGGTGATTCCAAGAACCGCAATTGCGGTTATAAGTCTACAAAAAAATTGTAATGATTTATCAATTTTCATAAATAATTAAAATCCTTTCATATTATTTTAAATAATTTTTGATGTTTATTCAATTGTAATTTTTTCACTTTTAAATAAATTATTGGCAGAAATAAATAAAATTATACATTGTTGGAAATAATAAGCGTATGTTAATTAATTTTGTAAGAGCAATAATTTTATATTTAGTAGTTTTACTAGTAACAAGGCTTATGGGAAAAAGAGAAATTGGCCAATTGCAGCCTTTTGAATTTGTAATATCACTTATGATTGCAAATCTAGCAACAATCCCAATGAGCGAGATAGGAGTTCCTATGCTTTCTGGAATAGTACCAATAATGGGACTATTAACGATGCATCTTATAATTTCACTCTTAAATTTAAAATTTATAAAATTTAGACATTTCATTTGTGGAAAACCTACAATTATTGTTTATAAGGGAAAAATCGATGAACAAGCCTTGGAGAAGGAAAGGTTTACGGTAAATGAACTTGAAGAAAGACTTAGAGAAAAAGACATTTTCAGTTTAGCAGATGTTGATTTTGTTATCCTTGAAACAAATGGAGATATTTCTGTAATACCAAAACCAGAAAAGAAAAATGTTACTTTAGAAGATATGAACTTACCTGGTGAATACTCAGGGATGAGCTATAATTTAATACTTGATGGAGTGGTAATGTATAACAATTTAAAAATAATCGGAAAAGATTATATATGGCTAGAAAGACAAGTAAAAAAATTCAAATTGAAACCTGAAGATGTACTAGTAGCAACTATCGACGAAAAAGGCAATTTTTATTGTCAAGAAAGAGAAAATAAGTAAAACAGACTGATAGGTGTATATTTATCAAATAAAAATTAAAAAAATTCTTGCTGAGAAAAGCATTTTTATTTCAGCAAGCAAAATAATTTTCTTTTATCAAAATATATTGTTTAATTGAATGGAAAGTTTGATTACAATAAGAAACGTCAGGAGTAAGAGATGAAAAAAGAAGAAATTATAACTATAATTATTATGAGCATAATAATTACTATTGACATAATAACTCAAAAGCATTTAGATAATGCCGTTGGAACGACCTGTGAAAAATTAGAAAACTTAAAACAGAAAATAGTAAGTGAAGAAGAAATATCTGACGAAAAACTTGAAAAAGATGTAGAAGACATATATGACGAATGGAAACAAAAATGCAAAGAACTTTCTTTCCTCATAGAACATGAGGGAATGGAAGAGGTGGACTTAAATTTGGAAAAAGCAAAAACGCAGATAAAAACAGGACAAAAAGAAGAAGCTGCTACCGAACTCAATGAAGGAATTTATAAGCTAAGTTATATAAAAAATAAGCAAAAACTAAATTGGAGCAATATTTTCTAAAGTTAGTAATTAGTAAAAATATAATTATTAGATAGTAGCAACTTCACCTTTGAATATAGTGCAATGATTCAGCTAAAAAAATAAAAGGTGCAATGATTAAGCTAAAAAAATAAAAGTAAAATGCAAAAGCAGAGTGCCTAGGCTTAAAAGTAGAATACTTGAACTAAAGTGATTATTAAATTAAGGAGTTTAATAATTCAATATGTTCGTTTGAAAGCTCTACTAAAGGAAGTCTTGTTTTTCCGAACATCAAAGCCATTTCTATTTAAAGCATATTTTATTGGAATTGGGTTTGTTTCGCAAAACAAGGCATTTATTAAAGGCAAATTTCTTAATTGTAAATCAAGGGCTTCACTCATATTTCCTTCAAAAAAATTAGAGCAAATATAATGAGTTATATTTGGTTTAATATTAGCCAATACAGAAATTACACCAATCCCTCCACACGAAAGTATAGGAACAATTTGATCATCATTTCCAGAATAAATCTGTAGATCGTCTTTGCACATTTCTTTAATCTTCAAAACTTGAGATATATTACCGCTAGCTTCTTTTATTGCCACAATGTTTTTAACCTTAGAAAGCTCAAAAGCGGTGGCAGGCTCAATGTTAAGCCCAGTTCTTGATGGAACATTATACATAATGATTGGAATAGATACGGAATCTGCAATTGCCTTGTAATGCT
This sequence comes from uncultured Eubacteriales bacterium, assembly GCA_902766085.1. Classification (GTDB taxonomy): domain Bacteria; phylum Bacillota; class Clostridia; order TANB77; family CAG-508; genus CAG-793. The sequence goes on along the minus strand of CACXCH010000111.1, from coordinate 640 downwards.
CAATCAAACCATTTTGTGTTGTTTTATTATAATAAGGTGTAACAACTAAAACTCCATCAACATTAACTTCTTTTGCGTATCTAGTAAGCTCTATTGCATATTCAGTATTATTAGAACCTGTTCCTGCAATTACTGGAATTCTATGATTTACATATTTTACAGTAAAATCTATCAACTCCTTACGTTCACAATCTGTTAATGTTGCACTTTCACCTGTAGTACCACACACAATAATGGCATCTGTATTATTATCAATTTGAAAATCAATGAGTTTTTTAAACTCATCATAATTTATTTTGTTATCATTGGTAAATGGCGTAACTATAGCTACACCAGAGCCTTTAAAAATATTCTTTTTCATAAATTTCCTTTCTGTCGATTTAATAAATTGTATGTAGATAGATTTTAAATAGAACAACTATAGATTAAAATGCTTCTAATTAAAACTATAATATTAATATATTTATAGTTTATTACCTTTAATTTTGAGCATAGCAAAGCATAATATTTAATGGCTCGTAGACTTGCTGTTTTGAACGACTTATGCCTAATGTGACAAACAAAAATTATAAATAATTTTTGTTTGCACTTTCTAAGGAACGTTCAAAAATTTCGCCCTTCACTTACGTTCCGGTTGGTC
>CACXCH010000110.1 GCA_902766085.1 uncultured Eubacteriales bacterium | reverse complement strand
TCAGCTGGTAGAGCAACTGATCTGTAATCAGTAGGTCAACCGTTCGAATCGATTAAGTGGCTCCATATAAAAACCTTAAACTTTAGATTTGCTATTGCTTTTGGTTTTTATTTTTTTATTTTTTTACGTAAGTTTAAGAATGTTGTAGTGTTTTTGTTATAATATTTTTTTAAATTTATATAAGTTTAAAATGTTATAATGTTTTTGTTATAAATTTTTTATTTTTATGTAAGTGTAAAATGTTATGGTGTTTTTTTATAAATTTTTTATTTAAGTTTAAGATATTGTAGTATTTTTTTATAATTTTAATTTTGCACATCATTTTAAAAGTGTTTTTGCATTTTTGTTTATGCAATATGTCTTAGTTTTAATAAATGATGAAAGTGAGGTTTTTATGAATAAGGTTGTCATTGTTACTGGTGGTTCTAAAGGTATTGGTTTTGATATTGTTAATACTCTTGCTAGAAATAGTTATACTGTTGTTTTTACATATAATACTTCTGAGGAAAATGCCTTATTATTGAAGAATAAGTTTGATAATGTTTTCCCTTTTAGAATTGATTTTCAAAGTGAAAGTGATATTTCATCCCTTGTTGACTTTGCTGTTAATAAATTTGGAAAAGTTGATTTACTTATTAATAATGTTGGAGTTGATTTAGTTAAACAAATCCAAGATATTTCTAATGATGATTTTGATAGAGTTATTAATGTTAATTTAAAAACTGCTTTTATTTTATCTCGTGGGGTTTCAAAAAATATGATAAAAAATCATAGAGGAAATATTATTAATATTTCCTCTATTTGGGGCATTGTTGGTGCATCTATGGAAAGCGTTTATTCAATTAGCAAAGCTGGGATAGATGGTTTAACAAAATCATTAGCTAAAGAACTTGGACCTTCTAACATTCGCGTTAATAGCATCGCCCCTGGTTTTATTGATACAAATATGAATTCTTTTTTAAGTGCTAATGAAAAGCAAAAAATTATTGATGAAATACCTTTAGGCAGAATTGGTAAGCCTAGTGATATTTCTAATGTTGTTATGATGCTTGAAAATTGTGATTATATTACTGGCCAAATCATTCAAGTAAATGGTGGCTGGAATATTTAATTATAATTGAGTAGGTTTGTTTAATTCTTCTACAACTTCGTCAGGGTCTATTCCATGAACATAGCAAGCCTGCTCTATTGTTTCATCTTGTGCTGCCATACAGCCTATGCAATGCATTCCTATTGATAGTAAAATATCAACCTTTTCTGGATCTTTTTCAACTATTTCTCCAATTTTTGTGTCTTTATTATATATCATTTCTTTATATCCTTTCTATTCATAATAACTCTATTTTACCACTTTTTTTCAAAAAAGTATAGACATTTTTCAAAATATGTTATATAATTCGTGACACCGGAAGGGGTGATTTACAATTTACTTAATTAATTTATTCTTTATGGTTTTAATTTTTAATCTTTTTATGTTTATTTATATTTTATATTTCTTTATTCAAAAATATTTAATTCATAATTTACAAGGTTCCAAATTAAAATTGCAGATTCAAAAAGAAAAGGAGGTGTTTTAGTTAATTACACGATTTTTCTTCGTTACTTTTTTCATAATATTTTTTGAACTATTATTTTTAATCTTATTTAAACCAATTTTCTTTAATAATTGTTATAATCTTGAAAGTAATATCAGTATTTTTAATATAATTTTAGAAAATCATACTTTGTTTTTTATTTTTAAAGTGCTATTTTGTGTTTCTTTACTTTTTAATCTTATTTTCCTGCTAAATTTTGTTTTTAATTTTATTAATGTTGGTAGTGAAAAGGCTACAGTTAAGGTCCCTATTTTTGGAATTTTAGTAGGTTTAGATGATAGAAAGGAAAAAGTCTTTATTGATGAGAAGTCATTGTATAAAAATGTACTTGTTACTGGCTCTATTGGTTCTGGAAAAACTTCTTCTGCAATGTATCCTTTTACCAAGCAGCTCATTAGTTTCGAGGCTGATAATTTAAATAAAAAACTTGGTTTTTTGATATTAGATGTTAAGGGAAATTATTATAGTAAGGTTTGTGAGTTTGCTAAAAGTGTTAATCGCTTGAAGGATGTTATTGTGATTGAGCTTGGAGGTAAATATAAATATAATCCACTTGATAAGCCTGATTTGTCATCAATAGTTCTTGCTAATCGTCTTAAAACGATTCTGATGTTGTTTTCCCCCAATAATACTGAATCGTATTGGATAGATAAATCAGAACAGGTTTTAGCGTGTTTTATTGATTATTGTAGGATTTACAATGATGGATATGTTTCTTTTGATGAACTTCATAAACTTGTTACTGACTATAACTATTTTGTTAGTAAGTTACCTTTAATTAAGAAAAAATTTATTAAAGGTATGCTTCCTAAGGATAAATGTTATTTATTGCTTCATTCTATTGATTTTCTAAATAATGATTTTTTTAATCTTGATGCAAGGACATTTAATTTGTTAAAGTCTGAAATTACTCGTATTACAGATTGTTTTGTTTCTGATTATTTGGTTAATAAAACTTTTTGCCCTCCTAAAGATAAAGAAAACTTTTTTGGTTTTAGTGAAGTAATTTCTAAAGGAAAAATCGTTGTTTTAAATATGAATATTGCTGAGTATAAAAATTTGTCAAAAATTATCGCAGCATATTTAAAGCTTGATTTTCAGACAGATGTTTTAAGACAGCTCGCTAATTCTTCTGTTCCTACTAGAACTACTGTTTTCATTTCTGATGAATATCAAGAGTATGTTACTTCTTCCGATGCTGATTTTTTCTCTCAGTCTAGAGAAGCTCAGTGTATTAATATTGTTTCTACTCAAAGCTATACTTCAATTTTGAATGCTCTTAATAATCAATATTCATCTAAAGTTATTATTCAAAATTTGGTTAATAAGTTCTGGTTTAGAACTGATGATATCTTTACAATAGAAGATATTCAGAAGCAGATTGGAAAAGAAGATAAAAAGAAATTTTCAAAAACTATTTCTGAAAATTCAAAGGATAGTAGTTATTCTTTAATTTCAAAAAATTTTACCTCAAGTGGTTCTGCCCTCTCTGAAAGTTTTAATTCTTATTATCAGAGTGATTTCAAATTTGATTATAATTTTTTTACTCAGAATTTAAAAACCTTTGAATGTTTATCCTTTATTTCAAATGATGAAAATGCAATCATTCCTAAGCATTTATATATGATTCCATATTTTAAAAATATTTGATTTTTTATAAATTTTATTAATGTATTTCTTTTATTTATAATTGATAACTTATACTTTATATTAAGCTTTTTGCGTGTTTTTATATTATATAATATTTTTGATTACATTAGTTTTTATTTTTTATTTAGGAGGTTAAATGAATAGAACAAAATTTTTATTTAAATTTATTTTTATTGTAATCTTTACTCTTATTTTAGTTTTGGTATTGTCTTCTCAAGTTTTTGCTGCAACACCTAAAATTGTTTCAAAGCTTTCAGATGCTTTTGATGATATCGAAAGTTGGTTGTTAAAATTGTCGACTCCAGCAGCTGCCGTTGCCGTAGGCGTTGGCTTGTTTATGAAGAAATTTAGCTTTGGTGATGAGGAAAGAATCAGAATTGCAAAAAAAGTTATTAGAGGATCTTTAATTTCTTATGCTTTATTACTTTCTTTAAATATGATTTTAAATGCCATTGAGTCTTTAATTAATTAAACAAGTGAGGTGATTTTTTGGATCAATCTGAAATTGTAAGTGTTATCATTCAAACTATAAATACTATATTTTCTAATTTCTTTTCTTCTATTGATACTAGTATTTATGATAATTTAGATAATTTGGTATTTATTAGTTCTGATATTTTGTCTAATAATTTTATAAAAAAACTTCTTGGTAATGATAGCAAAAATAGTTTAATTTACCTTGCCGATGCAATGATTATAGGAATTTCTATATTTTATGTTGTTAGCTATTACTATTCTAATATAGTAGATGCTAATGTTGAAAGACCTCATCAATTTATTTTTAAGCTTCTAATTTTTGCTTTCATTGTTAATTTTTCATATTTCATTTTAGAGCAATTACTGAATTTATCTTTCCTTTTTTCTTCTTCTATTCAAGAAATTGGAAAAAATATTACTGGCTATAATATTAATTTTGCAGAGCTTATTCTTTCTATTAATGGTAAAATTAATGTTGATTCAAATGATTTTAATATATTTTCATTTGATGGAATAATAAAGAGTTTCGTTTCCGTTGGTTTTTTTAATTTAATTTTTATTTATTCTTTGAGATATATTTTTATAGAAGTTTTAGTTTTATTTTCTCCTTTCGCTTTTTTGTCTTTGATTAGTTCTTCTACATCTTGGATTTTTAAAAATTGGTTTAAGACTCTTTTATCTTTATTATTGATTCAAATTTTTATTCCATTGGTTATTATTGTTATTTTAAGTATTGAAAACAATAAGATTCTTTATGTAGGTGGAATCTATGCTTTGATAAAAATTAATGACTATATTAGGGAGATTTTTGGTGGAATTTCTTTAAATGTAAGTCAAAATTTTGGTTCAATTATGTCTTTAATAAAAAAGTAATATTTTTTGATTGGAGGTTTTATGAAATTCATTTTCCCTAAAAATTATAATTTTAAAAATAAAATTATGGGAGTAATTGACTACTCTACTGCAATTTTCAATATTGTAATATTTGTTCTAGTATATTTCATTGTTAGCATTTTTGTAAAAAACATTACATTAAAAGTTTTTTTTATTATTTTGTTTTATTTACCAGTTTTTCTTTTTTGCATATTTGGATCAAACAATGAAAGTATTGTTATGATATTTTTCTATGTTATTAAGTTTTTGCTTAAGCCTAAACTTTATTTATATAAGTAGAAAAATTGCAGTTAAATATATGTAGGCATTACAGGTTAATGGTTTTAAGAGCAAAAAGCTGGAAAGCATAATATTTAATGGCTCGTGAGCTATGCAAAACAACTTGGTCCTAATGTGACAAAAAATCATAAATGATTTTTTGCACTTGTCAAGGTTCAATTGTCCATTCGCCTCGCTACGCTCGTTGTTCGCTACGCGCTCTTACTCGCCTATTAAATATTATGCTTTCCAGCACTCTAAATTTATAAACTATTAACCTGTAACAACTTGTAATTTTATTTGCTCTTTTCGTATTGTAAAACAACTTGCTTAGTGATATAATTGCTGTGCTTGGAGGTTAGTATAAATGAAATTAGAGCAAAAAGATCCATCTTTAATTTTATCTGAAACATCTATTCCTGATGTTTTTTTCACAGAGTATTTGTCTCAGGCGAGTGGTGACTATATTAAGGTTTATCTTTATTTGTACTTTCTTTCTAAGTATAATAAGGATGTTAGAATAAATGATTTGGTTAAAAAGCTTGAGCTTTCTTTGAAAACAATTCAAGATGCTATTAAATATTGGGAAAATCTTGGGTTACTTATTCGTAAGAATCAAGGTTTTGTATTTGCTGATATTAAAGAAATTGAGATTAATAAATTGTACAAGCCTAAAATTACAATTTCTCCAGAACATATTAAGGAAGTCTCTGAAAATAAAAGTAGAGCTAAGGCAATTGAGACTATTAATAATGAGTTTTTTCAAGGTGTTATGTCTCCTTCATGGTATGGTGATATTGAGCTTTGGTTTAAGAAATATGATTTTAGTGAAGAAGTTATGATTGCCTTGTTTAGATATTGTTTTAATAAGTCTGCTCTTCATAGAAATTATATTGCTACAGTTGCTGAGGCTTGGAATAAGAATAATATTAAAACTTTTAACGATTTAGATGCTTATTATCAGAAAGAAGAGCAAGTTACTCTTTTAGGTAATTCAATTAAGAAAAAACTTAGACTTTCTCGTAATCTTACTGATTATGAAGAGGCTTATGTTGAAAAATGGAGAATTACTTATGGATATGGTATGCCTATTATCGAAATCGCTTTAAAGAAAACTACTTCAAAATACAATCCAAGTTTTGAATATATTGATAAGCTTCTTTCAGATTGGCATGAAAAGGGATTCAAGGATCCTTCTCAAATTGAAAGCTATTTGTTGAATCAAAAGAATAAGCCTGTACAGAAGAAAAATGATGAGAAAAAGCAGTCTAATTTTACTTCAAGAAATTATAACAATTTGGACAGCTTTTACCTTAATGTTAATAATAAAAATGATAAATAATTGTGTTGTTTTTTCAATACTGATGTATTTTTTAAATAAGTGAGGTGATTTTTTTGAATACTTGTTTGAAAGATATTTTAAAAGAATATGATCAAAAAAGAACTGCTGAAATTAATCTTGCTAATTTGAAAAAAAATGAGATTTATAAAGCTATTCCTGAACTTGAAAAAATAGATAGTACTATTGCTTATTTATCTATAAAATCAATTCAGACTAAATTAACCACAAATTGTCAAGAAGATGTGGATAATTTCAGTAAAAAGATCGATTTATTAAAAGATAAAAAGAAAAAAGTTTTAGAGAAAAATGGTTTTAATGAAAAGAGTTTCCTTCCTAAGTTTGAATGTGACAAGTGTAATGATACTGGATATGTTCAAACAAATGATGGTAATAAGCTTTGTACTTGTGTAAAGCAAAAGCTTTATAATGTAGCATTTAATAATTCAAATATTTATAATTTGAAGAGTCAAAATTTTAGTAATTTTAAATTAGATGTTTATTCTGACGAAGTTAATTTTGATAAATATAATTTTAATATCTCACCTAGGCAAAATATAAAATCTATAAGAAATGAATGCGTTAATTTTATAAAGAATTTTGATGATACAAATCAACGAAATTTACTTTTCTCTGGTAATACTGGTTTGGGTAAAACTTTTTTATCTTCTTGTATTGCAAATGAGCTTATTAAAAAAGGAAAAAACGTTCTTTATCAAACTTCTCCAATTATGTTTGATAAAATCCTTGATTCAAAATTTGGTAAAAGTTCTAGCAACTTGATTAACGAAATCTATAATGTGGATTTACTTATTATTGATGATTTAGGAACTGAAACTAGAACTGAATATAAAGTTACTGAATTATTTAATATAATAAATACTAGATTGCTTAATCAAAATAATAAAGTTACTAAAACTATTATTTCTACTAATCTTACTTTGCAACAATTGTACGATAATTATGATGAAAGAATTGTTTCAAGAATAATTGGAAATTATACTCCTTGTTATTTTTATGGAGATGATATTAGACTTAAAAAATTAAATAAAGTTGCTAATAGCAATTAGTTTCGGTAAATAAGAAAACAATTAGATTTTGTTTCGTAAAATCTAATTGTTTTTTTACTCTCTAAGGTTTAATAATAAAAGTATTTGTATGATTTTTTTACAATAAATAAGAAAATCAAAGATTTTGTTTTATAAAATCTGCTATTTCTCTTGAGGCCAATTAGAGATATGTTTGTATGACTTTCTTATTATATAAAATATGACAATCATTTAATTATGATTGTCATATTTTTGTTTATTGTTTGCTTGCTTCTTCTTCTTCCTCTGGTATTGTTTCTATGCTTACAACTTTTCCTCCGTCATTTGTCCTCATTAATGTAACTCCTTGTGTATTTCTTCCAAGAACACTAACATCTTTAGCTTTAATTCTAATTACTGTTCCCGTATCTGTAATCATCATTACATCATCATCTTCAGTTGTAATTTTGATTCCAACTATGTTTCCAGTTTTAGGCGTAATCTTGTATGTTATTACTCCTTTTCCTCCTCTTGTTTGTACTCTATATTCTTCAAGTTCTGTTCTCTTTCCGAATCCGTTTTCTGTAATTGCTAATAATGTTCCATTCTTTCTGTCTGAAATTGGTTCCATTCCTATGATTTCATCATCAGGATCAATTTTCATTCCTATAACGCCTTGTGCTGTTCTGCCTACTGGTCTAACATCGTTTTCACTAAAGGTAATGCTCATTCCCTTTTTAGTAACTAATACTACATCATTTTTTCCATTTGTTAATCTAACATCAATTAACTCATCTTGGTCTTTTAAAGTAATTGCAAGTAGTCCTGTTTTCTTTCCTGAATCATATTCTGATAGTTTTGTTTTCTTTATTAGTCCACTCTTAGTTGACATTAATAAATATTTGTCATCTTCAAATTTCTTTATAGGAATAACTGCTTCAATCTTTTCTCCTCCAGCTAATGCTAATAGGTTAACAATTGCTGTTCCTCTAGCAGTTCTACCTCCTTCTGGAATTTCAAAGCCTCTTAATTTATATAACTTTCCTTTGTTACTAAAGAATAGAATAATATCGTGAGTCGACGCTGTAAATATTTGTTTTACAAAATCTTCGTCCCTTGTTTTAATTCCTGTTATTCCCTTGCCCCCTCTGTGTTGGCTTTTATAAGTGTCAACAGGCATTCTCTTTACATATCCAAAGTGCGTTAATGCTATGATTGATTGTTCTTCTTTTATTAAGTCTTCATCATTTAGTTCACCATCTGCTGCTATAATCTTTGTTCTTCTATCGTCACCATATTTTTCAATAATTTCTAGTGATTCTTCTTTAATAATGTCAAATACAAGATTTGGGTTAGCAAGAATTTCTCTTAAATGTGCAATTTGTTCCATTAGTTGTTTATATTCTTCCTCTATTTTTTCTCTCTGTAATCCAGATAATGTTTTTAATCTCATATCAAGAATTGCTTGTGCTTGTATATCATCCAATCCAAATTTTTTCATTAATTGCTCTTTTGGATCATCATAAGAATTTCTAATTATTCTTATAACTTCATCAATATTATCAATTGCAATTCTTAATCCCTCTAGAATATGAGCTCTTGCCAATGCTTTATCTAGTTCAAATTTTGTCCTACGAACTACTACATTTTGACGATGTTCAATATAATATTCAAGGCATTGACGTAGTGTAAGGATTTTTGGTACTCCATTTACAAGTGCTAACATAATTGCACCAAAAGATTCCTGAATTTGCGTAAATTTGTATAATTGGTTTAATATTACTCTTGCATTTGCATCTTTCTTTAATTCAATTACAACTCTTACTTTTTCTTCTCTATCAGATTCATCTCTTACTTCTGATATTCCTTCAATCCTCTTGTCTACTGCTAGTTGGTTAATGTCAACAATAAGTTTGGCTTTGTTAACTTGATATGGCAATGATGAAACAATAATTCTTTGTTTGCCTCCTTGCATTTCTTCAATCTCGGCTTCACCTCTCATTATTATTTTGCCTCTACCAGTTAAATATGTATCTTTGATTCCATCTCTGCCTAATATTAATGCTCCAGTTGGAAAATCAGGTCCTTTTACAATTGATAATAGTTCATCGTCAGAAAGTTCCTCATTCTTTTCTTTTCTCTCAACCATTTTAATAACTGCATTTAATATTTCTTTTACATTATGAGGTGGAATATTTGTAGCCATTCCAACAGCAATTCCAGATGATCCGTTAACAAGTAATGCTGGTAATCTAGTTGGCAATACTGTAGGCTCTTGTCTAACACCATCAAAGTTTGGCATAAAGTCAACTGTATTTTTTTCGATATCTTGAAGCATTGTTTCAGCAATTTTTGACATTCTTGCTTCAGTGTAACGATATGCGGCAGCCCCATCTCCATCGATTGATCCAAAGTTTCCGTGCCCATCAATTAAAGGATATCTCATTGTAAAGTCTTGTGCTAATCTAACCATTGCGTCATATACTGATGCATCTCCATGTGGATGATATCTACCTAAAACATCTCCGACTGTTGTAGCAGATTTTCTGTAAGGCTTATCTGTAGTAAGACCATCTTCATACATTGTATATAAAATTCTTCTATGAACAGGTTTTAGTCCATCTCTCACATCTGGCAATGCACGTTGTACAATAACACTCATTGCATAATCAATATAAGCTGTTTTCATTTCTGTTACAATTTCTCTATTGATTATTTTTCCCTCTTCAAAATCTTCATCTTCATTGTCGTTTTGTTTGCTCATTTCGTACCTCTTTTCATCGTTTTAAATACATAGTTATTATACTAAAATGAAAATAAAAAAGCAAGGATTTTCCCTTATTTTTTTAGGCTTTTCCTTACTTTTAGCTTGAAGTTTATTAACTAATATTTGCAATACTCTAAATGCAAAAATAAATGAAAATTTTTCAAGAAAAATACTCTTAGTTTTTCTTTAAAATCACCATATTTTTCTTAAAATATTTTGTTTACTTTAATGTTACAAGTTGATTTAAACAATGAGTCTTTTTGATAGTTCTAATTCCTCATTTGAAAGATTAAAATTTTGTCCATTATTTTTTATAAGATTATGTAAATTTTTTATTGGTTCTATCTGGTAAATAGTGTTTTTTGTTGGTAATATTGTCTTTTCTATATTACGTATTTTTTGATATTCTCTCTCCATTCCATCAAAATCTTGTCTTTCAAAATAATTTTTCCATTGTGATTCGTATTTTGATAATAATTCAATGCTGTTTACTTGTTCATTATATTCATTCTCTAGTTTAGATTCTATTGTTGAAACAATAACATTTTTTCCCCTTTTTAACATGCTTCCTACTTCACTTGGAATTAATTTTTGTTTAACTCCTTGGTTTATTGCAAAATTTAATGATTCTGATAAACTATCAATTATTCCACCACTTTTTAAGACTTCATGCACTTGTGATACATTATCAAAATTTCCTGTAAAAATTCCAAGAGTTGCTTTGCCGTAGGTTCTTTGCAGATTTTATTGCCTCATTAACACCTGATTCAAATCCGTTTTTTAAAATCTGATCTTTTATGTTTATGACTTCATCTTCGATAAGATTTGGCAATACAAGTCTTATACCAGCATTTAATCCCGAATTAATAATTTTTCCCACAGTTGTGTCAATAAAATTGTTTTGCTTCGTTTCTAATGTTTTATCATTCAGTAATACATTTGTGTTTAATTCTTGCGTAAGCTCCATATATATTTGTTTCCTTTCTTTTTTAATTCTTATAATATTAGATATTTTTTCATAATATCTTTAAGTAATTAATATTTACATCATTGTTTTTAAAAATAAGGTAGTTATTTTTTTATAATTTTGTAGGCTTTATCTTTTTCTGTTAAAATTTGCTCTCCTATTTTTTTGACTTCGTTTTCAATTTCATTTAGCTTTTCAGTACAGTTGTTTATTACTATATCGTAGTAATCACTTAATTTAATTTTTCCAATTATTTTGTATCCATCAAAAATTTTTTTAAGTATTTTATAATCAATTGAATTTTTTGTACATTTATTAAAAACTAATTTTATTTTATTTTTTTCAATTTTCCATTCTTCATTATAGATTTTTAATAAAGTCGTTGTTTTCTTCACTTCTAGTAAATTTGCTCCAGAAATCATAATATTAACATCAGATATTTCCATTATTTTTTTAGTATAATCAAAGAAAGTTTGTAAAGATGTGTCAAAAATTATAATATCATATTTTTGTTTTAATTTTTTTATAATTTTTTCCAGTTTTTCATAATTTTCTTCTTTATTAAAATCAAATAAAATATTTAATCCAGAAATTAAATTAATGTTTTTATATTTTGTTTCTATTATAAAATCAGAAATATCTATTTGTTTTTTTAATGTAATTTTATTAAAAGAATTTTTATTAGAAAGTTCTTTTATTTTTTCAGGATATTTTTTTACATTTAAGATAGTATGTAAACTACTATTAAAGAAATCAAAATCTATGATTAAAATATTTTTGTCTAAAAATTTTCTTGAAAGCATAATTGAGAAAATACTTTTTCCAACTCCGTTTGAACCTAGAATACAAATTATTTTTCCATTTTTTATTTTTATCAAATCGTTCTTTAGTCTTATTTTCGTAAATGTTTCTTGATCTTTTGATTCTACTTTTCTTGTGTATTTTTTTTCAGTTTCTGTATTTTCTTTATTGTTTGTTTTATTATTTTTTTCTTTCTTTTTTTTATCAGTTTCTATTTCCTTATTCTCATCTTTTTCCATTTTATTTTTTATTATTTCATTTTTATTTTTTTCTTTTTTGATTTTATTTTTTTCTTTGGCTTTATTTTTTTCTTCTATTTTTATTTCACTATTGTCTTTTTCTTTATCTTTTTCTTTTAATTTTTTTATTTTATTTTCTTTTTTATTATTATCTTCTATTTTTTTATTTTCATTTTTTTCTTTTCTTGTTCTTTTATTTGTTTTTGAGTTTTCTTCTATAATTTTTTTAATTTCTGTTTTATTAAATTTTTCAATTTTTTTATAGATATTTTCGTAATTATTTTTTGATATTATTATTATTTTTATTTTTTTATTTATTTTTAATATTTCTTGTACTAATTCTTGTGTTTTTAAATTTCCAGGTATATTGTCTTCTAAAATGATATAATTAAGTTCACTATTATTATTTAGAAATTCTAATATTCCCTCTTTATATTGAATATCTGAAAATTGTAAAGGAATTTCTTTTTTCAATTGATTATAGTTTTCTATATTACCTATAGCGGTTAATATTTTATTAATTGCTTTACCCTCCTATTATTTTCTTTTCTATTTCAGAGGCTTCTATTCTTACTAGAATATGTTCTTTACCTACGAACATAACGTTTTCGCCTCTTCTTAATGATTTTATTTCAACCTTTTCTTTGTTTGAAATATTGGAATATTTCTCCAGTACTTTAATATTTTCTTCTTCAAGATTAAAAAATGATTTTATTTCAGAATTGTTTAAAATGCTTTTTCCATAAGTTCCGTCTTCTAAACTAAATAAATCAGATACATCTTGTGTTATTGCAACAGCACTTCCTCCATATTTTCTAATTGTTTTGAATATTTTGTATACAAATCCAGCAACTTCTTTATTTGATGTTACTCCTATTAATTGCCAAATTTCATCAAAAAATATTGATTTTTTTATTTTTCTATTCTTTTTTATTTTATCCCAGAAAAGTTCTGTAAAAATAAATATTCCATATTTTATATTTTCTTCTCCAAGTTCGTATATATCAGCAATAATTAATTTATTATTTAATTCAACATTTGTGTGTTCATTGAAAAATTTTAAACTACCATTTATAAATGGTAATAATTTAGTTTTCATTTTTCCTTCAAGGTTATTATATAAATCTTTTAATATAGGCATATCTTCTGTTGTTTTAAATTTTTTTCCATTATAAAGTGAATTGTCATCAAAAGTTATTCCTTTATCGTTGTATGTTTTTATTAACCTTTCCTCTAAAACTGCTTTTTCATCTTCTTCAATGTCTCCAAATATTAATTTAAAAAATCCGATGATTTTACTTATTTTCGTAGATAAATACCCTTTTTGATCATCCTCTAAACTTTCCTCTCTAATGTCTAAAATATTGATATAAGTATTAGAGCTTGGTCCAATTTTTACTATAGTTCCATCTAGTTCTTTTGCAATACTTGCATACTCTCTATCAGGATCTATTATATATTGTTCAATTCCAAAAAGGCTTGATCTAAGTATCATTAATTTTGTAAAAAATGACTTGCCTGAGCCTGACGTGCCAAATATACACATATTAGAATTTTTATATTTTTCTCTATTGTATTTGTCAATAAAAACTAAAGAATCATTATATACATTTGTTCCAATAAATATTCCATTTTCATCAAAAATTGATGATGAAATAAATGGGTATGTTGCAGCGATTGAACTGGTTAAAATATTTCTTTTTGATACCTCTTTTATATCTGTATCGTTTATCATTAATGGTAATACTGATTTATAAGTCTGTTCCTGTCTAAAAAATGCTTTTTTAGTAACTAATCCTTGACTTCTAACTATTCCTTCTATTCTACTTACCTTTTTTTCTAGTTCCTCTTTGTTTTTTGAAAATGTTGTTATATATGTATAAATAAAATATAATTCTTCATTATTAATTTGCATTTCTTTTCTAATGTATTTTGCATCATTATAAGTAAATGCTGCTATTTCTGAATCCTGCCTAGCTTGTCCAATATTTTCTAAATCAACTTTAACATTTCCAATGTTATAAGTTAAGTCTTTTATTACTTTATATTTATCTTGCCTCTCATAGTAAATTGAGATATAAATATCTTCATTTGTTTCAACAAGATTATTAAAAATAATTTCATTTTGTTCTCTTAAATAGTCCACAACTAATAATGAAGAATAATACATTCCATCAATCTCAATAAATCTTGGGTCTTTCAAATTTATGTATGATGGGCTTAAATAATCCTTTTTAGTAAATGTTCCTCCTATATAATTTTCTTCTATTTTCATTCATCCTTTCTATATCTTATTTGAATTTAAAAATGAGAATAAAATCTCATCAATTTGTTCTTCATTTGTGTATTCAGAAACTAAATTTCCACACCTAGATAAAGAATCTTTTATTTTAAAATATTGGTTTTGTAGATTTTCAATTTTGATTTTTTCATCTTTTTCAGATGTAGAGCTTTTAATAATTAGATAAAAATTTTTGCAAGAAGATTTTTTTACTCTATTGAGATTTTCAATATACTCTATGTACTTTTCTTTAATTTCTTCGTGAAAATTATTTCTTCTTAATAGTTTTATATTTTGAGATAAATCTTCTTTTTTGCTTTGAATTAAAATTTGTAGATTAAAATAAGAACTTTTAAATAGATTCTTATATGAATTCAGAACAGCTTCTTTTTCTAATTCTGATTTTAGATTGTAATTAATTGGATTGACTTTTATAATTTTTATATAGGAGGAATCTTTCATTTTAATTATTCCCTTATCTAAAATCTTTTCAATTGGAAGCCAACTTTGAACAGTTCGTATTTGTTCAATTTTCAAATATCTATTCTCTCCTTTCTGTTTTTATAATACTATTTTTTTATTTATTCGTCAATAGATTTTTCTTGATTTATCAAGGTTTTTGTCGACTTTTAATTGCATTTTTTTACAAAAAATTACACAAAAAAACATCGTTCCAAAATTTTTAAAATTATTCTACAAAAATTTTAGAACGACATTTTTACTTGTCACTATTCATAAATATTTTAAATTTGCTTTGAATTTTTTTATTAAGTATTATTGTATGACGTGTAATTTATTTTTTAAGCTAATACTAATTAATATTTAATAATTAGTTACTGGTTAATGGTTTTGAGTGCAAAAAAGCTGGAAAGCATAATATTTAATGGCTCGTGAGCTTGTAGGACAACTTGGTCCTAATGTGACAAAAAATCATAAATGATTTTTTGCAC